>JABDEN010000036.1 GCA_013287025.1 Gammaproteobacteria bacterium
TTAAATGAGATCTAAGCAATTTTCATTGATTGCTGTCGGCGTTGCATTAGCCATAGCTTTAATATCAAAAGGCTTCACTGCTCCGAACCAGAAAGAAAATTATAAAGGCGAAGCAATGCCTGCTCCCTGCGCTCCTTGTGTTTTGTTAAATGGAGGTTTTTATTTTGGGGCACAAGGTGGCTATGATGCCTATCGAGTATCTGATCACTCAGCAACCATTACCGATCCAGTCGATCATGTTTCTCTTTCTTTAGATCCAGATATTGCTGCCAATGGTCCTGCAGTTGGTATATTTGTTGGGTATGGTTATTATTTTGACAAATATTATCACACTTATCTCGCATTAGAAGGCTATGCGAATGCAACTTCTGCTGAAACTAATTATGAAGCCTTTATACATGGGCGTACGGGACCCACAGATGAATTCAAAATGCGTATAAAACCAGAATATAATGTTGGTATCAGCGCATTACCTGGTATCAAATTAAATAAGAATACATTGTTCTATGTAAGATTAGGATATAACTGGGCTCAAATTTCTACTCCAGAAAATCTTTTTATTAATAAAGTACACATTATTGACTCAGATGCAACCAAAGAAGTTGGTGGATTCCAATATGGTCTCGGCATTGAAGGCGCGATTGATCGCAATTGGAGCGTGAGATTAGAATATAATCACACAGACTTTAGCAAATACTCTACAACTATCAATACCGATATTAAAACCTCCGACAATCAGTTCATGCTTGGAGTGCTTTACCACATTCATGATTGGCTATAAATATCTATAAACGGTCCTTGATTTTTTTCTTGGGCCGTTCGTATATCTTCTCTTCTTTTTAAAAATTCCTGAAATATGCATTTCATTATGGATTGAACCGGTGTTTTATATTATAAATGTAACCGGTAAATCAAATGGAATTAGTTTATGTACCCAAACAAGTTACAACATAGCATTAAGTATCTCGATTTAATTATTTTAGGATTAATGCTAGGAAGTTTATTTTTCTTATTTTTAGGAAGCAGGCCATTATCGATTCCTGATGAAGGAAATTATGCAGAAATCATTCGTGAAATGGTTGAAACAGGAAATTATATTACCCCATTTTTAAATGGCATAAAATTTTTTGAAAAACCTATATTACTTTATTGGTTAAGCGCACTTGCCATTAAAATAGGTGGCGTAAATTTATGGTCAATCAGAAGTGCCAACGCATTGCTTGCAATGATGACTTGCCTCATGACGTATATAACCGGTACCAAATTGTATAATCGTCAAACTGGAATGGTTGCCGCATTGATATTGTCTACTTCTATTTTATTTTTTTCTTTAGCGCATATGCTGACAACCGACATGGTTGTTTCAACTTTTATGACGTGTACGTTATTTTCTTTTTTACTAGGAATATCAGAAAAGCAAACTATAAAACGGCTTTTTTATTTTTCTTCTCTTGCCATTTTTGCCGCATTGGCAGTTTTAGCAAAAGGATTAATCGGCATTCTTTTACCCGTCATGATAATGAGCCTCTGGATTTTTATTACTAAAGAATGGCACTATGTAAAAGACAAATATATTCCCTGGTATATCTTTTTATTTTTGTTAGTAGCCTTACCTTGGCACCTCATGGTGATGATAAAGAATCCAGAATTTTGGTATCTTTATTTTATCGAACAACATTTTTTACGATTTGCAACTAACACTGTCGGACATCCGCAACCATTTTGGTATTACATTCCTGTTTTGCTTCTTGGTTTTTTTCCATGGATTTGTTTTTTACCGCAATCTATTAAATCCACAGTACACGCTTTTGTTCAAAAAAAAGGAAAATATCAAATAGATATTTTCCTTTTCATTTGGATGGCTTCTATTCTGTTATTTTTTACCATGGCTACTTCAAAATTAATTGCGTATATCTTGCCGGCTTTTCCGGCCATGGCATTATTGACTGCTCGCTATCTCACACTAAAAATAAGTCGTGATGCGTTACCATCTAAAATAAAATTAAGTTTTTTCTATTTATTGTTATTTTCTCTATTGCTTTCTTTATTCATCATATTTTTACCTTACTACTGGAAAATCAATAATTTAACGAATGCCATTTCTTATTCTAGAAGCAGCGCCATTATTTTGAGTGTAGGAATGATTATTAGTTTTATTTTGGCGAAAAAAAATAATTATTTTTATGCTTTCATCAACACTGTCATTTCAATGGCGATTTTTTTAATAGTTCTATTACTTGCCATACCAGCATTCGATGGACAATCCATTAAACCGCTTACCGATGTAATAAAATCACGCCTGACGACATATGATAAAGTGATTGCTTATAATCATCACTTTCAAGATTTACCATTTTACTTACAAAGAAAAATAAATATTGTGAATAGCCGCAAACTTTTTAAATATGGCATGCGATATCAACCACATCATGAATGGATGATGAAGGAAAATGATTTTCAACAATTATGGTCGAGCAATGCCCGCGTATTCGCTTTCATGCATAATGAAGATTATGATAAAGCCATACAAAAGTACCCTCATTATCATTTTTATATATTAGGGAAAACTAATGCCAATATTTTGGTGAGTAATCAAATTTTATAGAAAATTGATGGAAATTCATCACCAAAACCATTAATATGCGAAAAAATTATTATATGAGCGCATGATGAGAATCTGGACAATTGACAATCTTACTATCGAAGATTTAATACTTCGAGGTGAAAATACCATGGCTGATTTTTTAGAAATTTCCTTTATAAAAATTGGAGATGACTTTCTTACAGCAAAAATGCCTGTCAACAACCGCACGAAGCAGCCCATTGGTATTATGCATGGCGGCGCTTCCTGTGTACTTGCAGAAACTGTGGGTAGTACCGCTGCAAATTACTGTGTTGATCGCAATAAATTTTATTGCGTAGGATTAGATATTAATACGAATCATATTCGGTCTGTACGAGAAGGGAATGTGTACGCTACCGCAAAACCCTATCATCTCGGACGATCAACGCAAGTATGGGGCATTGAAATTGTCAATGAACTTCAGCAAATGATTTCCATTAATCGATTAACCATGACTGTTTTATCAAAGAAATAATTCAGGACGGTATTCAAAGTGCATGGTATCGTAATGATACCATCTACCCCCCCAAGCAAAACCTTCTTTTTCAAATATTTCGACAATTTCCATCGGAATTCTATTTTGGTAGGTAGGAAGACTTTTTCCTTTCAGTTTTCGCAAATCCCACAGCCAGTAATTGGAATAATCAACATTAATATCAATCGCAATCCCAAAACTATGTAGGCTTAAGTACTTTTCTTTTGCCACATTTCGCCAATAAAATGCGCTTGCAGGTTTTGCAACATATTTATAATAGGAAGGAGGCAATTTTTCCAAAGCGGCAGAAACACGCAATAATCTTTTATCAACATCATTCACAGTGGTAACTTTGAGAGGATAGCGTTTTCCAAAAACATTCGACATCCAATAAATAGTCACTAAGTTTTTTTTGACTTCTTTCTGTGAACTTCCGTACATTTTCTTAAAGAGCGATTCGCAATTATCATTTTTCATTTCATCTTCTGATATGCTACCCACGTTAAGATCAATATCATTCATTTTGGCATTCACGTTATCCCATAATGAAAAAGGTCCACGTACTAGCATGCGCACCCCATCATTCCACGTAATGTAGGAAGCATTGACTTCTTTAATACTTCCGGGGTAAGCTTTTTTTAGTTTTTGCAATTCATTTGCTTTGACGGGAATAAAGAAATTAACAAAAACCAGCAGTAACATTAAGAACGTCTTAATGCAATTTATCATTACTCATTCTCCGGAATCCTTTCCGAAGATCATTATAAAATAACGAAATGATGAATATCAAATTGAAAAATGAAAGTTACTTCTTTTCTAGACACAACGACTTAATTTCATGATATCTAAAACAATCTGTTGTATGATCATTAACCATTCCCACCGCCTGCATATAGGCATAACAGATAGTACTTCCAACAAACTTAAAATCACGTTTTTTTAACTCAAGTGCCATAAGATGAGAAACTTCACTGCTATTTGGCACTTCAGTTCGAATATGCCAAGCATTTTGAATGGGCGTACCATCAACAAATTTCCAGATATATTGGGAAAAACTTTTTTCTTTTTTCATTAACGCAAGATAGGCTCTGGCATTCTCAATCACTGCTTTGATTTTCAATTTATTTCGTATAATTTCAGGGGTATCTAACAATTTTTGAATTTTGCTTTCATCATAATTTGCGATAATTTCGGGATTAAAGTTATCAAAATGTTTAAGGAAACTCTCTCTTTTCTTTAAGATCGTAATCCAGCTTAAACCCGCTTGGAATCCTTCAAGAATCAAAAATTCAAATAATTTAAGATCATCAAAAACAGGAACACCCCATTCATGATCATGATAACTTTGATAAATGGGATCATGAGTTGCCCATGCACAACGTATAATATTTTTATCCATATGATTGGTCCAAAAAGTAATTTATTGAGAGAGTAAGGAGAGCTGTAAAACACGGATATAGTGCGGCTTACGTACGTATTCTATAATAAAAATAATAAGTACGTAAGCATTTTTTGCTGAAATTTATTTCAATTTACTGCCAGATGCTACCATGCGATGAAGATTTTCAACCTTTTTTTGTGTGGTCGTTTGATTACAGAAGAACCATTGATTAGTGAGACAATATCTAAAGCCATTCAACAAACACCCTGTAAAAATAAGTGAGAGAAGGTTCGCAAAAAATCTTTTCCAACCGCGATGTGGTGCAAATATTTTATCTTTAGTATGAAGTTCTTTAACGAATGTCAGCTTAAAATTCAACCATTCTAATTTAGATTTGGAATCATTCTCTTTTGAATCTGGAAGATTCTGAATTAAAGCAGTTAAATTCTTGGACAACGCTAATGCATGGTGACCTTTAATGGAATGATCTTTCAATAAGCGATCGCTATATTTTTCAAGTTCCTTTAATTCAAATTGAACTTTTTTCATCGTATCAGGAGTCCAGCGTGATGAGACCTGTTTAGGCACGTCCGTTTTTTCTAATTGATCAATAAATATTTTATATAATTCTTCATTTTTAGACTTAACGACTGCATTTAATAATTGATAAAACAATTCATTGGATTCAAAAAATAAAGCTTCAAGAATAGGCCTTACCGCATAAATTTCATATTCTTCTTTTAAAATGTCCTCTCTTTTTGGGGCGAGATTAGTCCAGGCATTTTTTTTCAAACATCCAGGATAAATAAATTCAGCATTAAGTAATTTTTGCAGCACATCAATATTATTACTTTTAATATATGATTTAATTTGATCACAAACCAAATGAGGTTTTGTAGGGGAAACAGAAGTATTAACAATTTCAAATCCATATTCATAACTACCAATTTCTTTGTAAACAGTATACTGCTTTGTCCTTTTACTCATTTATATTCCTTAAGAAATAATTTTCAAATAAATGAATCATAATATATGCAAATGTTTTCATTGTTGCAACACGAAATAATTGAAAAAAAATTTGATAGCTAACTTCTTTATATTTGACTTGATATTATTTTACACAATTTATTTTGATATTTTACAAGCAGATCATTCTCAACTAAATTTTTAGTTGTAATGAACTAAAAATTTAGTTATTATACGGAAACTTTAGGAGACATCATTAATGAAAACACATTTAACACCGGTTGAACTCGAATTAATGGAAATACTATGGAAAATTGGTCAAGGTTCTGTGCATGATGTACTAAAACATTTACCAAAAAAAAGAAAACTCGCCTACACTTCTGTATCTACCATGTTAAGAATTTTAGAGCAAAAGAAGATTGTTAATATTAAAAAAATAGGTAGATCCCATATTTATATTCCTATTTTAAATAAACATGTATTTGCAACAGAGCATTTAAGCAAAATTATTCAACAAGCATTTGCTGGAAGTTCGATTCAACTCGTCACCTATTTATTAAATAAAAATGACATTAATCCCCAAGAATTAGATGAACTACAAATGATTCTGAATCATAAAAAAAAGGAATTAATCTCATGATTGAATCCATATATAAAATCTATCTCATGTTGAATGTTGGAATAATCATTAGTTTTATTTTATCCAAAACAATGATCTATTTATTTAATTCGAAATATTCACAAATGACAAAATTACGTTTTGTCAGAAAAAATTTCCTACTTATTATTGGCGCATTAATCTTTTTTTCATGGTTTTTACATTTTATCGAAAATTTTTATCATAGCAATTTCCAATTTCAACCTCTCTTAAAATCCTCCATTTATTTATTACAAAATGCGGATCTTGTAAGATTTACTCCAACGCCCTTAATAACGCCAACCAAAGTTTTTCCAATAGAATATGTGGTATATGGTTTCTTATTTCTGGGATTGGTATTATCTCTCTTTAAATATTTGAAAAGCATTTATTTATTAAATAAATTAAAAAATGAATCTATCACGTTACATAAAATTTCAGCGATAAATATTTTAGTTTCACATGAAGTAACCGTCCCATTTTGCTGGTCTTTTTTTAAAAATCATTTTATTGTTTTACCTATTTTTTATGTAGAAAAAAATCGCGATCTTAAAATTGCAATCCATCATGAATTACAACACATTCGTCAAGGGGATACGCAATGGAGACACATACTTGCGATCATCAAAATATTTTATTTTTATAATCCTTTCATCTATTTATTTATTAACATGGCGGATGAGCTGCAAGAGTTTGCATGCGACGAAGCACTCATCTTATCTAAAAAAACGCAACCTTTGGAGTACGCAGAATGTCTGTTCGATTCAGCAAAAAGCACTTTAGAAAATAAAATGACAGCGGAATTTGCCGTTGGCATTAATATCTTACCAAAATCAATATTATATAGGAGAATCTCCATGATGTTTCATTACAAAATGTTAAAAAAAGCGAAGTCTTATTTGGCTGCATATATTTTTAGTTTTGTATTCGCGATAACGACTTCCTTTGCATTAAATGGCTTCATGAAAAATGTCAATGCGCATGATGTGAATCAAATGATTTTACAAGCAAATCTCGATTCAACAATGCATATTGTCGCGACACCTCTTTTAGTCAATACCCTTAATACTATTTTACACGATCCAAAAGCCAAAAAAGATATGAAAGCAGCTTTACAAAGAATGAAATCATATCAACCATTGATTGATAATGCATTGCAAGAAAACAATATTCCAAATGAATTCATTGCATTACCATTTATTGAATCAGGATTTCAACCTTTGAAACAAGAACAAAATGCAATGCAGGCGGCAGGTATTTGGCAAATTATTCCAAGTACTGGAAAAAACTTAGGGTTAACGATCAATTCAGAGCAAGATGATCGATTAAATGCAAAATTGGCGACCGGCGCTGCCATAAAATTATTGAAACAAAACTATCAGCAATTTCAAGATTGGAAATTAGCACTTATTTCTTATGAAATAGGTGAAAATAAAACAGACCAATTATTAAAAACGACAAATACAAAAGATGCCACTGCATTGATGCATGCTAAAAATACGCCGGATGATGTTAAGAAATTTGTAGCGACATTTGAAGCCTCCGTTCTCATTATTCATCATCCATCCTTGCTAAATTAAATTAGGTAAGGGACAATGATTTATTCATTGTCCCTTAAATATTAATTGATATGCAGAGATTACATCACACCACAAATTATTTTTTCATTTCCATCATTATTCATTCTGTTATTTTCTTCTGTTTATGTACGTACTTCCTCGATTCAAAAAAAAAGTTTTCCACATCAGAAAATTTTCTTGATTCATTTATTGTTACACAAAAAAATATTGGAAGTCCTTCCATCGACATTAAGTCCCAAAATAATCAAATGAATCAATCGAAAAACAAAATCATTCACGATAAATCTTTTCAATCAAATAAATTGACCAATAAAACCATTTCAACAAATTCTCATTTGATAAATACCTATCAAAACAATGCAAAAACAGAAAAGTCCTTTTCATCATTGGTTCAATTATTGCATGAAAAAATACTCTCAAAGCAACATTATCCACTAATGGCAATAGAAATGGAAAATGAAGGAATGGTGACATTAAAATTTACCTTGCTCACAGATGGCGGAATTACCAATGTCAATATTGCTAAAAGTTCTGGTACTAAATTGCTCGATGATGCTGCATTAAAAGCGTTAGGTGAAGCAGTTCCTTTTCAGGAGGTAGCACAATATTTACAAAGTGCAAAGGATTTTGAGGTTGACATTCAATTTCGCTTAACAAAATGATTACGGCTGTCCTAAGCTAAGAACAGCGGGTGTTTTACTCTGCAATGGCTCGTCAGCCTCCGGCCTCCTGCGCTTTACTTGCAACGTAAAACACCCGCTATTCTTAACTTAGGACGGCCCTAACGAGATGATAAGTCTAGTTTCAACCTCTACGTTTTTCATGATAAAATCACGTTAACGTCTTATTGCATTTAGGTATTCATGATGAATGACCCCATCACAAAGATAGATGATGAAAATGAATTACAAACCATTGAAAAGCAACCTTTGCAATATTGGGGTAATAATTTTTATATTAAAGCGGCGACGAGCGAAAATACGCGGTTAGCTTATCAAAGTGATATTCGCCACTTTGAAAGCTGGGGGGGGAAACTTCCAGCCATTCCTCAATTTATTGTCGAGTATCTTCATGCTTTTGCAGATAAATTGAATGCAAGAACCCTCACTCGTCGGCTTATTGCACTCAAAAACTGGCATCAATATCAAGGTTTTCTGGATCCAACCAATCATCCTGCTATTCAAAAAACGATGGCCGGCATTATGCGAATACATGCAAAACCTAAACAAAAAGCACACCCTTTGTCTCCAGAAGATTTAATACTTATCATAAAAAAATTAAATAAAGATGATAGTTTTTCAGCGTATCGAGACAAGGCTTTACTCCAAATTGGATTTTATGGTGCTTTTCGACGTAGTGAATTAGTCAATATTAAAGTGGAAGATATTGAATGGAAAAATCAAGGAATTGATATACTCATTCCCCGTTCTAAGACAGATCAAAACCATAGCGGACAATATTGCGCTATTCCTTTTGGAAAAAATGAATTTTGTCCGATTTCATCTTTGAATGATTGGTTAAAAATATCAGATATAAAACAGGGTTTTTTGTTTCGCGAAATAAAAAAAGGAGGAAAATTAGGAGATGATGCATTAACGCCGCTATCCGTCAATCACATTTTGAAAAAACGCGCCCATGAAGCGGGAATATTATACGCGAGTGATTTAAGCAGCCATAGCTTGCGTCGAGGATTAGCAACGAGCGCCAGTCGTTTTGGTGCAGAATTACAGTCCATCATGCGCCAAGGTCGCTGGAAAAATGTGAATACCGTGATTGAATACATTGAAGCGACAGCTCGCTTTGATGAAAATGCGGCATTAAGTATTTTAAATATGATGAATGAAGAAAAATAAATAATATTTATCGTGTTAGCCATTTTTTTTTGAAATATATTTATAGTATTCCGGTAATAAATAATGTGGATATTGAATCAATATTTCTTTTTTGATGCGCGATAATTTTTTGATAAAGTATTCTAATTTCATTGCAAGTGATTTATCGCCAATAATTTTCCATGATTGGGAAATTTCAACTGGCTTAAAACTTCTGGTATATCTGCTTCCCTTTCCACAAAGATGATGGGCGTAACGCTCTGAAAGATTAATGGTATAACCTGTGTAATAATTTCCGTTTTCGCAATATAATATATAAACCCAATACACTTTTTTTTTCATCATCGCCATTCATTTTGAAATTAATTTTCAATAGTTAGTTTAATAAATGATATCTAAAAAAACATTTAAGAACATCCTGTATCTAATCCACACTAACCTTAAGAAAATCTAGGGTTATCCCTAACATATAATACTTCATGGTTAGCAATATAATTAAAGAGTGATCGATATAAAATTCAATAACTTTCAAATTGTTGGAACTTATGAAAAATAAAAAGCAATCTAACATTTTAAATTATCGATTATTTTGTCAAACTTTATCGCCTAAAGATTTACATTTCAAGACAACTTCCGAATTAACTCCTTTAACTGATTTTTTCGGCCAGGATCGTGCGCTACAATCCATTATTTTTGGCATAGGCATAAAAAAGCCTGGATATAATATTTTTGCCATGGGGCCAACAGGATTTGGTAAAAGAACCTTGGTAAAAAATATTTTACAAAAACAGTCTTTAAAAGATACCACGCCATCAGATTGGTGTTATATCCATAATTTTGAATTTCCTGGAAAACCAATTTCGGTTGCATTACCACCAGGACGTGGAATTGTTTTGTTACAAGACATGAAAAAATTTGTTTCTGCTATGAGTATGCATATACTTGGGATGTTTGAAAGTGATGAATACAATAATAGCATCCGTAAAATTAATTTATCATTCAATCGTAGACGAAATAAAATAGGTAAGAAAAAAAAGCAAAATTCCATTTTATATAAAATTCCAAGACTGTATAAAGAAAGACATGAAGTCGAAATTAAATTACAGAAAAATCTTGCTAAAATTACGATTGCACCATTAATTAAAAAATTAAAAAATAAATATGCTGATTTACCAGTGATTTGTGATTATTTAGATTCTGTCAAAAAAGATATTATTCATCACATCAGTGAATTTATTAAAACTGATGAAAAAACTAATTTAATATATTTTGATATGGAGAGCCCATTTCTCGTCAATTATCAAATAAATTTGTTAGTCAGTAATGATAATAAAGTGGGAGCCCCTATCATCTTTGAAGAAAACCCTTCTTATTCAAATTTAATTTGTCGCATTGAACATAGTACGCAAGATGGTGCGTTAACCACTAATTTTATGTTAATTAAACCAGGTTCTCTCCATCTTGCGAATGGCGGCTATCTTGTCATCGAAGCGCGCAAATTAAAAAAATCGCGCGATGCCTGGGAAGGTTTAAAAAGAGCATTGTATAATAAAAAAATAATGATTGAATCTCAAGATCAATTTACCTTATCTGCAAAAACTATTTCCTTGGATCCTATGCCTATTCCTTTAGATATTAAAATTATATTATTAGGCGAGAGACATACTTATTATTCTTTTAATAATAATGATGCTGATTTTACAGAATTATTTAAAGTGACTGCAGATTTTGATGAACATATTGAACGTAATAAAAATAATATTCATATGTATGCACGTTTAATTGCAACGATTATCAAACATGAAAATCTAAAGCCCTTTACCGCATCTGCGGTTGCCACTCTTATTGATTATAGCTCACGAATTGTTGAAGATATTAAAAAATTATCGACACATGTACGACTCATTTATGATCTTATTTTTGAAGCCGATTACTGGGCAAAAGTACAAAATAAAAAATCTGCGGATTCCGAAGATGTGCTGTATGCCATCAATGCCAAGATTTCGCGTTTGGATAGAACAAGACAATTATATTATGAAGATATTTACCGAAAATTTGTGGTTATTTATTCTCGTGGCGAAATGATAGGACAGGTGAATGCCTTATCAGTCGTGCGTGTTGGTCAATTTACTTTTGGACATCCAACCCGTATTTCTGCCACGGCACGAATTGGAAAAGGAAAAATCATTGACATACAGCGTGAGATTAAAATGGCAGGAACTAGCTTTTCTAAAGGAAGTTTAATCATTTCAAATTTTTTAGCGAATCGTTATTCTCATAACAATGTATTTTCATTATTTGCAAGTATTTCATTCGAACAGATTTATGCGCGTATTGATGGAGATAGCGCGTCTATTGCCGAAGTTTGCGCATTATTGTCAGCACTATCAAAAGTACCTATCAAACAATATCTATCAGTCACAGGATCGATGGATCAATATGGTTATACACAATCGATTGGTGGCGTGAATGAAAAAATTGAAGGTTTTTTCGATATTTGTAAATTACATGGATTGAATGGACATCAAGGCGTTTTAATTCCCGCGGTAAACATTGATAATCTCATGTTAAGGCCCGAGGTTGTACAAGCTGGAAAAGAAAAAAAATTCTTCATCTATCCAATCGAAGATATTGATCAAGCGGTTACTATTTTAACTGGAATGAATGCAGGAAAAATAATAAAAGGAAAATATCAAAAGAATTCAATTAATTATTTAGTGGAAAAAAAATTAATTGAATTTTCCGAAAAGTACAGTAAACGAAGAAAATCGTAAATATTTTTATTCTCATCATTTAAACCAAATCTCTTTGCATCCATTATTTTTATTCAGCATACTATCCCTTCATTATTTAGGAGACTCTGATGAAGCTTTATTATTCAAAAGGTTCGTGCTCGTTAGTTCCGCGTATTATTATTAATGAATTGGGTATAAAATGTGAATATATTTTAGTAGATCTCAAAGCGCATAAACTACAGACTGGTGAAGATTTTTATCAAATTAATCCAAAAGGTTCTGTACCCGTTATCGTAACAGATAATGGTGAAGTATTAACTGAAAATGCGGTTATTTTACAATATCTCGCTGAAACCCATCATAACGCTTCGTTACTTCCTTCTATTGGGGATTTTCAACGTTATCGCGTGTTAGAATGGTTAAATTTTATTACGACGGAATTACATAAAGGCGTGGGAGTACTATTTAATCCAAATTATCCAGAAAATATCAGAAATGAAATTCTTATTCCCAATATAAAAAAGAAAATGGAGTTTGTTGAAAAACAATTAAATAATCATACTTACATTGCTGGCAATCATTTTACTTTACCCGATGCATATCTTTATCGAATTATCACGTGGTTAGAACATTTTAAGTTTAATTTGAATGAATGGCCGAATGTTTCGCAATATTTAGATGAATTACAAAAACGTCCTGCCATTCAACTTTCCTTAAAAGAAGGCGGTTAATTACTTCGGTTGATTGACAATGGCTGAAAATCCTTTTAATGAATAATCATCAATAATCATATAACGAGGTTCAGCCATGGCTCTATCGCTTTTATTTGCTTTTCTTGCATCGATAGTAAAAGCCATTTCATATCCAGCATCTGCCGCCTTCGCTTCCAAAAATTTATCATATATACCAAACGGCCATGCTAAATAATCAATTTTTTTATTCATTTTTTCTTCTAATACTTTTTTCGATTTTACCAATTCGTTGTCCGTGAATTTGTCATAGGCGTCAGGCGATAATTTTTTTCGCATTTGTTTAAAATTAGGATGCCAATAAGTATGACTTTGGATATCAAATAATCCTGTATTTTGCAATTCCGTTAATTGTTGCCATGTCATTGCATGTTTACCATCTGAAATCGTACCGGGATAAATAAATAAGGTGACGGGGATTTGATATTTTTTAATAATAGGATACATATAAACATATACAGATTCCCAACCATCATCTGCGGTAATAACCACAGGTTTTGCAGGAATGCTATCTCGTTTTCCTTCAAGATATTGCACCGCTTCTTTCAATGAAATCACTTGAAAACCGTTATCTTTGAGCCATTGAATTTGCGATTCGAATTTTTGAGGTGTTAAACTCATGCTGCCAGGAACCGTTGGATTTAAATTATGATAACAAAGTATAGGAATTTGCGTCGTATTCGCTGAAAAAACCGTGCTCGAAAAAAACATCACACTTATCATCAGAATCAAATATAAAAATTTCATAAATAATTCTCCAAAAATTATTTTCGAGAAAGCTATTGGATGTTGATAGTCTGGAATGGTGTCCATTTCATGAGAATGATCGGTTTGAGATGACATCATTAATGCAGAAACCAACCATTTTTGCATGTAATACACCGATCAATCTGGGAACTAGAAAAGTATCATAGCATTGATTTTATAGCGATTTGATTGGGGTAAATACTAATATGTTATACGTGATTACATAGAGCTTTTGGTTAGAATTGAAACTTTTATCAAATATAATCAATAACTTTTAAAAACCGAATTGATTCGTGATGCGCAACATGCTATCATTAGAAAATGATAAAATCATTTAAGCATAAGGGCATTAAGCTTTTTTTCGAAAGGGGAGACTGCTCTGGGATTCAAGCGAAACATCGAAAAAAATTAAGAATGCAATTAAGTGCGCTTGATACTGCCAATGTTATTGAGGACATGGATTTGCCTGGTTATGGCTTGCATAAGCTGAAAGGCGACAGAAAAAATTGCTGGTCTATTTGTGTAAATGGTAATTGGCGCATAACGTTTGAATTTATCGATGGCGATGCTTATATCGTTAATTATGAGGACTATCACTAATGACAACACAATATAATCCACCCCATCCAGGGGAATTTATAAAAGAAACTTATATTGATCCATTAAATATAAGTTTAAGAAAGGTAGCTCATGATCTTGATGTTGCACCTTCAACATTTTCACGACTTATTAATGGTGAGACTGATTTATCACCTGAAATGGCATTAAAACTTTCTAAAGCTTTCGGTAGAACACCAGAAAGCTGGATGCAAATACAGATAAATTATGAACTATGGCGAGCGAAGAAAACCGTTAAATTAGATCGTGTTCATGTCATCTATCATGAGCGTGCAAGTTAATCTTAGAAGTATTTTTTAAAGATAATTAGTTTATAATTACGTTTCTTAACCAAAAAATAATATATTTAAAATGCCATTACTAAAATACAATTATGCGTTGATACCAAAAAACTCCCAACAATTTATTGATTTTGCCGCTTTATATGCAAAAGATGAAAAATCCCTGGGACAATATCAAATGCATCATGCGCTTCCTCATGTGACGATTTGTCATTTCGAAGCATCGGAAAACCAATTGGAAGCTATCTGGAAGGCCTTAATGAAACCTTCCTATTCACAGCATCTATCGCTTCATTTTAGGACATTACACACTTGTCTTCATGATGGTAAATATTGGCATTTATTAATTCCAGATGAAATGGATACTTTAAATGTGATGTATAACCAAAGTTTCATTGTTTTAAGTAAGATACTTCAACTCAAACCAAAAAACTATTTTCCACATCTCACTTTATTTGATAGCGCTTATCTCGACAGAGAAGACGTCGACTACACGCTTCAGAAACCTTTGACCGATAATTTTAGAATCGCAATCACTGATCGAGATTTCATCGGGCAGTCTAGAAATATTTTGATCGAATAAGATGCATTTGTTACCTAGTGATCCTGTAACTGTCGCATTTCATTCTGTAAGCGACACAGTTAATCCTGTATCTGTCGCATTTCATCCTGTAAGCGACACAGTTAATCCTGTATCTGTCGCATTTCATCCTGTAAGCGACACAGTTAATCCTGTATCTGTCGCACTCATCCTGTAATTTTCGCATTTTTTTTCTTTTATCCCGTAACTGTGACACTTATCCTGTAACTGTCACAGTTAGACACCTATGTATTCGTTAACATACATCCTCTGACGTTAAATAATCATCAAATGTTAAATAATTACCAATAATTTCAGAATAATGATTTTCTATGAACATTAAAAACTCAATAATGACAAATGGCGACGTAAGTTTTTTCTTTTGATAGGTTTTATATATTTGTGATTTTGGCTTTAAATACTGCACGAATTTATCATGAATTTTACTCTGAATATTTTCTGCTTGTTGTTCAATAAATCCCATATACGTTTTAAGTTTATAGGACATATATTTATTTTTTAATGGGGTAATTTCAGAAGCTGCCTTGGCTTCACGTACTGAAGTTTTTTCAACGATTACCTTTGTCATTTGTTTTATTTTAGTACTATCTTCGCGATAGTCTTTCTTTAAAGCCGAAACAAGATATGCACCAATATGTTTAATATTCTTTTTTGTTCGAATTAATTTCATCTTCTCAAGAATGTATTCATATTCATACTTCTTTATAATTCCTTCTGCTTGACGCACTGATATGCCATATTCATTCACAAGATTATCTAGCAGTGAAGATGCTTTTTGCGGAGAGCTAACACTTGCAGTAAGTTGACGTGGTTTTCGAAAAGAGGGTTGATAACTTTCATTCTCGGCAATAGTAAATTGAATCGCTGTTATGTTCCTACCGACTTTTTTAAATTGTGGTTCGATATAAATATCTGATTTTTGATTAATTTCCTTGACCGCGACCGTCACTACATTTCGTTTAAATTCTTTAAATGCAGAATATTTATTTTCAGTCACACCCATTAAAGATCTGAATAAAGACAAAGGAAACCATGCCGTCTGCTTCACATTTTTAAATCGTACGCAATTTTCATACAAGACCAAACTATAATTTGAATTAAATTTAGATTGAACGAATAAATTAATTCGCCCATAAATATCCAATGAGGATAGTACAGGCTTAATTTGGGGGCTATATGAATAGCTTATCTTACCATTTCTGATGGACGCGCCAGCAAGCAGTGAACTCGCATTCCAGGCAATGATATCCTCTGGGTAATTATCCTCATTCAAAAACTTATAATCTTCGAGCAGGTTCCATTCAAGAACGGTTGAAATTAGGCTTTTAATTGCACCTTTAATCAGTTTTGTGTCATTACTATTATAACCTACTAAACTACAAAGCTGCTTCAATTGGATTTCATGAATATCTTGATCGTTAATTTTATCGAGTGCATTAAATAATAAGATATTACAGATTTTTCTTTGAATGAGAGTCAGCTTGTTTTCGCAATGAATGAGGCCGACATGCTTTTTTAAATAAATGTCAGACTCTTTTTCAGTCAGTAAATTTCCCTTCGTCTTTCTTTTTTTGGCATCCATTTTAATATCCTGTAACCATACACTTATCATCCTTTGAATATTCTACGATTTATCCTGTTTAACTACACTTAGTATCCTGTATCCGTACACCTTTTCTCCTGCTGAACTACACCTTAAATCCTGTATCCGTACACCTATCATCCTGTTCAACTACACCTTTAAGCTATTTAATTAAATAAAAACATATAGTTATGAATCCTAAACTATTTAAACTATATTAAATAAACTAAACACTACAGGTGTTTTTTTATTTCATTAAAAAGAATTGTAGGGAGTTGTAATACTTAGTATACTGTAGGTGATAATAAGGAGGAACGCAATGAAAATAATTGCAGTTGTAAATAACAAAGGGGGCGTAGGTAAAACCACAACAAGTCGGTTTCTTGCTGAGTATTTTTCTATTGTTAAAAATGAAAGAGTATTAGCAATTGACATGGATCCCCAAGCTAATTTTAGTAATCGTTATCTCAAAATGGAAATTGATCCCTACCAACAAGAAGGAAGAATTCCACCTATTCATGATAGTTATGACCCAACTTCTCCCGAAGATAAAGATTGGGATGGG
>JABDEN010000037.1 GCA_013287025.1 Gammaproteobacteria bacterium
CATGGACCTCGGTCGCAAGCGTCTTTGGGGGCAGCCATTTTGAAACCAGGGGGTGCTTCTTTATATTTTAAAGGAACCGAAACTTTGGGTTTTACATAGTCGGGACCGACCGCGGTGCAGGAGGTCAGAAAAAGAAAAAAAGCTGTCATTAAAACTTTTCTCATGCCGTCCCTCTTCTTGCAAAAGGCCACCACCGCCACTGACCCACTTTTTCTAACATTAAAAAAATCACGGGAGTCGTATAAAGCGTTAATAATTGGCTTAACAATAATCCGCCAATGATGGCAACGCCTAACGGTCGACGCAATTCAGAACCGATTCCCATTCCGAAAGCTAAAGGAAAAGCACCGAACATCGCAGCAAGCGTCGTCATCATGATGGGACGAAAACGCAAGATAGCGGCTTGGTAAATCGCATCCATTGGCGATTTGTTCTCAACTCTCTTCGCTTCAATCGCAAAATCAATCATCATAATGGCGTTTTTCTTAACAATTCCGATTAATAGAATCAGACCAATCAATGCAATGATACTAAAGTCAATTCGCGTAATCAGCAAGGCTAATAACGCTCCCACACCGGCTGATGGCAAAGTAGAAAGAATAGTCAATGGATGAATGGTACTTTCATACAATATGCCAAGCACGATATATACCGCAACCAATGCAGCTAAAATTAAAATGCCTTCATTGGCAAGTGACTCTTGGAATGCTTGCGCCGTACCCTGAAAAGAACTCAGCACGGTTTCGGGTAAATGCATTTTCTTCATGCCTTCCGTAATATTTTTAACCGCATCGCCTAACGCCACCCCCGGCCCTAAATTAAAAGAAATCGTCGCCGCTGGCGCCTGACCTTGATGATTGACTGACAATAAAGTATTCGAAGGAGCAAAATCCGCAAACGCAGATAAAGGAACTAACTTGCCATTTGCCGCTGGCACGTAAATCACTTTTAACGTTTCGGGCGATTGCCAAAATTCGGGGGCGACTTCCATTACCACATGATATTGATTGAGCGAGCGATACATTAAAGACACTTGCGCTTGACCAAAGGCATTATACAAAGTGCTATCGACATCCTGCATATCAATGCCTAAACGTGAGGCATTATCGCGGTCAACTGATACAAATGCTTGTAACCCATGCGTCAATTGATCGCTATTCACATCAACGATGCCAGGTAAAGTTTTTACGGAATCCAGTACGCGCGGTGTCCATTGATTTAATTCCTTTAAACTATCGGCGGTTAACGTATATTGATACTGCGCATTTCCCACTCGCCCACCCACTGACAAATCTTGCGCGGCTTGCATGTACAAAGTGGCCCCGGTGACTCCCGATAATGATTGTCGCAAACGATCAATGACTTTATTTACCGACAAACTTCTTTCGTTCAATGATTTCAAAGAAATAAAAACAGATCCTGAATTTGTCGTACTTCCCCCCGCACCCCCGATAAAACCGACCACATTCGAAACCGCAGGATCATTTGTCACAATATCCACGAAGTTTTTTAATTTTTTTACCATCGCTTGAAAAGAAATATCTTGATCTGCTTGAATTTGCGCGATAATTCGTCCGGTATCTTGTTGCGGAAAAAATCCTTTTGGGACAATCACAAATAAAAATATATTTAAAATAATTGCAAACAACGTAATAAATAACATGAGCTTTGGATGGCGCAATGCAATTTGTAAAGTTTTTTCGTAAAAACCATGCATTCGATTAAAACCACGTGTAAAAATATGGTCTTTCGTCTTCGATTCTTTTTTTAATAAATAAGCACACATCATGGGTGTGACCGTGAGGGACACGAGTAAAGACACTAAAATCGCTGCAGATAAAGTAATCGCAAATTCACGAAATAATCGTCCGACAATTCCACCCATTAACAAGATGGGAATAAAAACTGCAATCAAAGAAAGACTCATGGATACAACGGTGAAACCCACTTCTTTCGCGCCTCGCAACGCGGCATCGAGGGGTTTCATGCCATCTTCCATGTGTCGAGTAATATTTTCTAAGACAACCACCGCGTCATCGACCACAAATCCGGTCGAAATCGTTAACGCCATCAGCGATAAATTATCGAGTGTATAACCCATTAATTTCATCACACCAAAAGTTCCCAGTAATGACAATGGCACTGCCACACTGGGAATTAACATGGAGCGTAAATTTCCTAAAAAAAGATACACAACAAAAATCACCAACATAATCGCGATAACTAACGTGAACTCGACATCATGTAATGACGCACGAATCGTCGTCGTACGATCCATTGCCACCGTAATATCAATGGCGCTCGGAATGGTGGCTTTCAAAAAAGGAAGTGCGGCAAAGACACGATCCACCGTCGACACCACATTTGCACCGGGTTGTTTAAACAACACCAGCATCACAGCAGGTTTACCATTGGCGAGTCCTGCATTTCTCACATTTTCAACAGAGTCCGTCACGGTTGCCACATCACCGATACGCACCGGATTGTTGTTTTGATATCGAATAATGAGTGGACGATATTCACTCGCAGTGAGTAGTTGATCATTGGTCGACACTTCAGATGTTGTCGTACCTTGGGATAAATGTCCTTTAGGGCGATTAGAATTCGCGTTTTGCAATACGTCTTTTACCGTATTCAAACTAATTCCATAATTATTTAATGCGAGAGGATTTAATTCGACGCGAACCCCCGGCAATGAGCTTCCACCCACCAACACTTGTCCTACGCCATTCACTTGCGACAAAGATTGCGCCAAAATAGTGGAAGCATAGTCGTACAATTGTCCCGTGGAATAAATCTTCGAGGTCATCGCAAGAATTAAAATCGGTGCATCGGCAGGATTTACTTTGCGATAAGTGGGATTGCTCGGTAAATTGGAAGGCAATTGGCCGCTCGCGGCGTTGATCGCAGCCTGTACATCGGACGCTGCGCCATCAATATCACGTGTTAAATCAAATTGGATGGTAATAGCGGTTATTCCCAACGTGCTACTCGAGGTCAATTGTGTAATGCCCGCAATGCGACCGAGTTGACGCTCCAGAGGTGTTGCGACGGAAGTTGCCATCGTTTCCGGACTACCACCTGGGAGCGTTGCTGTGACTGTGATGGTTGGAAAATCAATTTCAGGCAGCGATGAAACGGGTAAGAGATAAAAAGCCACAATCCCCGCAATGGCAAGACCCATGGCTAATAAAGTAGTAGCAATGGGACGATGAATAAATGGCGAAGACAAACTCATTCATGCGCCCTCGGTGTCATCCATTGCAAACGAAAGGCATTGAATTTTCGCGCCATTTTATCGAATGCGAGATAAATGACAGGTGTCGTATAAAGCGTGAGTAATTGACTTACCATCAAGCCCGCAATGATCGCAATCCCTAAAGGTCGACGCAGTTCCGCTCCCATGCCAGAACCAAACGCCAAAGGAAAAGCACCAAACATTGACGCCATCGTCGTCATCAAAATGGGGCGAAAACGTAAAATACACGCTTCAAAAATTGCATCAAAGGCATTTTTACCGTACTGACGTTCTTGTTCTAATGCGAAATCAATCATCATAATCGCATTTTTCATCACAATACCAATCAGCAAAATAATCCCAATCAACGCAATGACGGTCAGCGCATTATTCGTCAACAATAATGCGAGGAGTGCACCCATGCATGCGGAAGGAAGGGTCGATAAAATGGTTATGGGATGAATATAACTTTCATACAAGACCCCAAGCACAATATAAACCACAATAATGGCGGCGAGTACTAACCATGCTTCGTTGCTTAAAGAACCATGAAAAATTTTCGCGGCTCCCTCAAATCCTGCATTGATGCTATCAGGGATACCGATTTTTTGTTTGGCGGCATCCATCGCATGAATTGCATCGCCTAACGCGGCATTTTTTTGCAGATTAAAAGAAAGTGTCGCCACCGGAAATTGATTTTGCCGATTGAACACGATGGGGCCGACAGATTCTGTCACTTCTGCGATTGCACTCAACGGCACTTTTCCCAATGCTGTTGTATTAATATAAAGATTTTTTAAAGCATCCGGTCCTCTTTGTAATGCTTCCATCACAACGTAATATTGATTTCGCTGCGTAAACAATGTTGAAATCAATCGCTGCCCAAACGCATCATACAACGTATTATCAATGAGATTCATCGAAATCCCGAATCGTGACGCCGTATCTCGATCGATCAAAATATTCGTTTGTAATCCACCATTTTGTTCATCGCTTGCGACATCTTGAAATGGATATTCATTACGAATGGTATCCATTAACTTATTCGTCCATTTGGTGACGTCATCTGCATTAGGCGAACCTAAGCTATATTGATACTGCGTACGACTAATACGCGTATCAATCGTCAAGTCCTGAACGGGTTGCATATATAACGTTGCACCGGATATTTTTTGCAATTCCGGTTCTAAACGACGAATCACTTCACTGGCACTGACATCGCGTTCTGCTAAAGGTTTTAACGCAATAAGAAAACGGCCGGTATTCAATGTCGCATTCGTCCCATCAATACCGATAAAAGAAGACAAATTTAAAACGGCCGGATCTTTCAAAACCACGTTCGCGAGCGCTTCTTGTTTTTTGGACATTTCAGTGAAGGAAATCGATTGATTGGCGTCAGAAATCCCCTGAATAAAACCAGTATCTTGAATGGGGAAAAAACCTTTGGGAATCAGGACAAATAATAGCAATGTAATCACGAGTGTGACCACTGCAATGATTAAAGTTAAAGGTTGATGCGCCAATACGATTTGTAAGGATTTTTTATAAGCTTCCAAAATACGATCAAAAAAATCTGCGGATTGTTGTTCGAAACGACTGAGTTCGGTACGTGCGCGGTGATGCAGCATGCGCGCGCACATCATGGGCGTCAACGTTAACGACACAAATGCAGAAAGTAAAATGGCAACGGATAATGTCATCGCAAATTCACGAAATAAACGGCCGATGACATCACTCATGAAAAGTAATGGAATGAGAACCGCGATCAAAGAAACGGTTAAGGACATAATCGTAAAACCAATTTGTTTTGCACCTTTTAAGGCTGCTTCTAGTGGTTTTTCACCGTTTTCGACATAACGAGAAATATTTTCAATCATGACAATCGCATCGTCGACCACAAAACCTGCCGCAATGGTCAACGCCATTAGCGTTAAATTATTTAAACTAAATCCCAAGAGATACATTGCGCCAAAGGTACCAATCAAAGAAAGCGGCACCGCGACACTCGGAATAACGGTCGCCGATAAATTTCGTAAAAACAAAAATATCACCAAAACCACCAGTACAACTGAAAGCATTAAATCAAATTGTACTTCTTTTACCGATGCGCGAATGGTATTCGTACGATCAGCAAGCACATCAATATGGATCGACGATGGAATGGCCGCGTTTAATTGAGTTAATAATTTTTTAATGCGATCAGAAACGGCAATCACATTCGCACCCGGTTGCCGTTGAATATTCATAATCACGGCGGGGGTCATATTCATCCACGCAGCGAGCTTTACATCTTGCGCACCATCTTGGACAGTCGCGATATCGGATAAACGAATGGGTGCATTATTTTTGTATGCAATGATCAATGGGCGATATTCATCGCTCGTCAGTAATTGATCGTTCGAATTAATAATATAAGATAAAAACGGTCCGTCAAAACTTCCCTTCGCTGCATTCACGTTGGCATTATTAATCGCCGTTCGTAAATCTTCTAAGTTGAGTTGATATGACGCAAGCGCATCCGCGTTCACTGTCACTCTCACCGCAGGACGTTGTCCGCCACTTAAACTAACAAGGCCGACACCGGTTAATTGCGAAATTTTTTGTGCGAGTCTGGTATCTGCAAAATCTTGCACCAGCGTCAACGGCATACTATTTGACGTCAAAGCCAATGTCATAACCGGCACATCGGCGGGATTCACTTTGCTGTAAATCGGAGGATTGGGTAAATCAACGGGTAAATATGTCGTTGCGGCATTGATGGCGGCTTGCACTTCTTGCTCTGCAACATCCAGACTCAAACTTAAATCAAACTGTAAAACAATCACCGACGATGTACTGCTACTGGTCGATGTCATCTGATCCAAACCGGGCATTTGGCCAAATTGACGTTCCAACGGTGCAGTCACTGACGTTGCCATCACGCTTGGACTCGCACCTGGATAAAATGTGGTGACTTGAATGGTGGGATAATCCACCTCAGGAAGCGATGATACCGGTAACAAATGATAAGCCAACAATCCCGCTAAAAATAACGCAATCATAATGAGCGATGTTGCAATGGGTCGCAAAATAAATATGCGGGATGGACTCATTGGCTTCCAACCGTAACTGTTGCGCCGTCTGTTAATTTGTCTGCGCCTTCGACTACCACTTTTTCTCCTGGACTTACACCCGATTTCACGACGGTATCATTATCTTCTGTCGGACCTTTTTGGATGTTTTGCATTTTTACCGTTCCGTCAGTGCGGAGAATATAAACGAAAGGTGCGTTTATTCCTTGTTGAACGGCGGCGGTTGGAATGACAGTGGCCTTTTTCAACGTATCGATGAGCAATTTAATATTGACAAACTGATTAGGAAATAAAAGATTATTATCGTTTTTAAATACTGATTTTAATTTTACCGTGCCAGTTGTGGTATCAATTTGATTATCCATGGTAAGCAACTGGCCTGTTCCCAATAATTTTTTTTGCATCCGGTCAAAAGCTAAGGTCGTCAAGGGAATTTTGGCATTTAATTTTTCAAGCACTACTTGCACATCATCTTCAGGAATGGTAAATACCACGTTAATCGGATGCGTCATCGTAATAACCGCAATCCCTGTCGCATCAGAAACCTGCACGTAATTACCTGGATCCACCAACCGCAAACCCACTCGTCCATCAATGGGTGAAGTAATTCGACAATACGTTAAATTCACTTGCGTACTTTCAATTAATCCCTGATCGATTTTTACAATGCCTTCATTTTGTTGAACGGTGGCTGCTTCCGTATCTAGCGTTTGTTTCGCAACAGAATCTTGTTTCCATAGTGTTTGATAACGTTGTAAATCTAATTGCGAATTGGCCAAAAGTGCTGTGTCACGTTCTAACTGACCTTGATATTGTTTGAGTTGCGCTTCATAAGGACGCGGATCAATTTCTGCAAGCAAATCACCTTTTTTGACCATCTGACCTTCCGTAAATAACACGCGAATCAATTGTCCATTGATCTGTGTGCGAACGGTGACAGAATTAATTGAGGTAACCGTACCAATTGCAGAAAGATAAACAGGAACATCTTTTAAAGTTGCTTCCCCTACCACAACAGATGGCGTCGCTTGCGGAATCACACGATTTGCATTTGACCGAATATGTCGGATAAAAAAGATGAGTAGAACAATGATTAAAATCACTATCCAGAAACTGAGTCTTCGATTTAACGGACGGTTTGGTGTGTTCACGCGGTATCCTTTCAATATTTTGCGACATGCCCATGACAGCTTGAGCACTAGCTATCTTAAGCAATCCTGAAAAATTTTTCCTTAACTTTATTTAAATAAATAAAAAACAATTAAAAAACATAAGTTCTTTTTTTTTACAACACCTAATTTTCTCTCTATGCTATAATTTCTTTGTGATAATTCACGTTTAGGGTCACTGGAGGATAAAAATATGCATAAGACCATCTCTAGGAAACAAAATATCATCAAAAACGACTTAGAAAAATTGAAAGCCTTACTTGCAACTACCGCTTATGACGTCCGTGGCGAAGCAAGAAATGCGATTTCTGAATCTTTTGAAAATGTGAAAGATAAATCATCAGATTTGCAGACTAGCATTTCTGACTATGTCACAGAAAAGCCATTTAAAGCGTTAGGCCTCGCAATGTTATCCGGTTTGTTCTTAGGATTAACGATGCGTCGCAAAAAGAAACATCATCATACGACACGTTAATTGTAATGGAGCGTTGAATGGCGAAAAAAAAACCTCCTTTTAAATTTTTACTAAGGTTATTGTTCGCTATTCCTGCAATAATGAGTCTTGCGAGCAAGGTTTTTACCTTAATAAAAATCGAAGCCCGTGAAAGTGGTAGAAACTTCGTAAAGATAGTCATTCTGGCTATCTTTTCTCTTATTGTGCTTTCATCGACCTGGATTTCAGCACTCGCAATTTTATTCTTTTACCTACTCGAATGGCACCTGACCGTCCCCGCTGCTTTAGGAATCCTCTTAGCTGTCAATTTATTATCACTATTCATCATTATGCTTAGTATTGTCCGATCCAAAAAAAGATTATTCTTCCCGGAAACGAGAAGGCAATTGCGGGGGTTGTAGTTATTTAGTCAATGTATTAGTTTGCTTCAAGAATTTCATTGAGTAACTTATACACGGTTGAACAATTACCTTCTAGAACTTCTACGGTGTCATGCTTTCTTTTTCCATTATGTACTGCCGTCTTACAATTTTCTCTTCTAATTTCTTTGACACCAATATTACTTTTCGTATAATTTGGTAAATGTCTAAGCAATCTCCTCACACAATCATTCGTGTTTTTAACATCATCTCCACTTTCAAAATGTAACAGTAACCAATATTCGAATTTTGGATTACTTATTGCTAAATTATGCTTAATATTAATTTTTTCCCATTCGAAACATTCTTGAAATGCACTTTTTTTTCGGCCATCAACGTCTATTATCAACCAAATTTGTTCATTTTTATTCAAACCATTTTCCTTAATATATTTTTTAGCTCGCTTTAAAATTTGGTTAGGCTCAGTTTTCTTATCACCTTTTTTTACAATTATATTAACCCTATCATTTATTTTTTTTAAAATAGTAAAATAATCGTTTTCAGTTTTTTCGCCTTCTGGGAAAATTGTAAAAACCTTTCTATATTCTCTTGTACCTATTGGTCGACTAAATTGATTTTTTTTTGATTTATTCATGAAAATTTTCTACTTTAATGAGAAAGCAAAAGAATTTTGGGAATTCCGCCAAAACTCCCCCGCAGATAACTTTTTCTAATATCTTTATCATTACGAGTATCTTTATATTCACTTAGCGAGAATAATTGCGTTGCTGAATTGGTATTTCTTTCTGTAATCCATAATTCATCCCTTCTCAATAACTTTTGATCCATTAACGTCACATTATGCGTAGTAAATATTAACTGTGAACGACTAGACGACGAGCAAGTTTGAAAATAATACTCCAGTAGCGAACGAATTAGCATGGTATGCATAGAATGATCAAATTCATCAATAATATACGTTTTACTTGATTTATCATTTGATAAATCGATTATTGCTGGCAAAAGCTCTATCATTCTTAAAGTCCCTTCAGATTCTTGAGCCAAATCAAATTGAATATCATTACCATCTTTAGTTTTATGGTAAGAAACAAGTTTCTTTAAAGATAATTCTCCATTCCTTTTTGATATAACAAAATTTCTACCTATTAAAACATCTGCACCATCAGGCAAGTCTTCTGAAACTTTTGCTTTTAATTCCTCTGGAAATTGAATACTTTCAAAAGTAACTTCGATACCATCCAATTGTGTGATACCCGTATCTAATTCAGAAATAATATTGTTAATCATCGAATATGTTGAAGTATCCTCTTTGTTTATTAAAAACCCCCATGAAAGATTAGACTTTGGACCTAATACAATTAAATTATGTTTAAACCAATCGTGTACAGGAGAAAAATCATCTTTTTTTTGATCTACTGTTTTAGTTAAAAATAATTGATTATCTCTAGTTCCTTCAGCAATAAATTTTAATCTTTGATCCTGACTTAATGAAGGATCATCAGGAAACGTAACCTTTCCATTCGAGTCGCGCTCATATAAAACTTTTTGACTGTATGGGCCAAACTTAATTAGTTTTTCTTCTACAACTTTCTTTGATGTCACAGCAAAACTAAATTCATAGCAAATTTCATTGACTAATATTTGAAAACTAAAGCGTGTAGGTTCATGTTCGAGTTTTTTATCTAATTTAAATACGAGTCTTCTAATCAAACTTTCTGGCTGAGTGATTGTTGTAATAAAATCTCTTGCAAAGCGAATAGCATTACAAATTTTAGTTTTACCTGCGGCATTCGCTCCATAAATAGCGGCAATGGGTAACAGGCGAAACCCATATTTTTTAATAATGGGTACACGTTCTGAATGCTGTTTTTCTTTAGTAGCAATCATAGAAAAAGTTATAGGTTCTCTTACAGATTCCCAATTTTCCACTGTAAATTTTATGAGCATATCAAACCACCTTTTTATACGTAAATTTCTCTTTTATAATAGAAATTATAGCATAATTTTAGAAAAAAACATGTTTTTATGAGCTTTTTTCTCCTAAAGATAAGATTGCCGTTGCAATCCCAAGATCGTCAAAGCAATAAGGAATTTCATCGCATTAACTTGTCCACTTAACTTACTCTTTCTCTTGACAAATCCCCCCACTCTCCAGACAATCTTCGCAATTCAAAAGGAAACGCATATGCTAAATTCAGGAAATCTTTTTCGTCTTGCAATTGCTGAAGAAAAACCTTTACAAATTGTCGGTACCATTAACGCAATCAGTGCGTTAATCGCTAAAAAAGCTGGATTTCGTGCGATTTATTTATCTGGTGCTGGCGTTGCCAATGCCTCATTTGGCGTCCCGGATCTCGGAATTACTACGCTGAATGACGTGTTACAAGATGCGCGCCGCATCACGGGGGCGTGTGACTTACCATTATTAGTGGACGCCGACACCGGATTTGGGGGCGCTTTTAATATCGCACGTATGATTCGTGAAATGATTAATGCCAATGTCGCGGGCGTTCATATCGAAGATCAGGTCTCGATGAAACGTTGCGGTCATCGTCCAGGCAAATTACTCGTCAAAACAGAAGAAATGGTCGATCGCATAAAAGCGGCCGTAGACGCACGAACCGAAGCCGATTTTGTGATAATGGCGCGCACCGATGCGCTTGCATCCGAAGGAATGGAAGCCACGGTCGAACGATGTCAACGTTATATCGAAGCGGGTGCAGATATGATTTTTTTTGAAGGGGTCGAACAATTAAAACAATACGAAACGCTTTCAAAACATTGCGACGTTCCCATTCTTGCGAATATCACTGAATTTGGTGTGACTCCGCTTTTTACCAAACAAGAACTCTATAAAGCCGGCGTCAATATGGTACTTTATCCTTTGAGCGCATTTCGTGCGATGAATAAGACCGCACTTCATATTTATGACGCTATTCGAAAAGATGGAACGCAAAGAATTGTCCTCGATGATATGCAAACGAGACAAGAATTATATGACCTCATTCATTACTTTTCATACGAATCTAAACTAGATGAACTATTCGCAAAAGGGGAAATCCATGAATAAAAAACCAGGTGGTCTCGCAGGTATAACGGTTGGCGAAACAGGTATTTCGACGGTTGGAAAAGAAGGGGTGGGTCTCACCTATCGCGGCTATGATATTCATGATTTGGCAGATAAGGCGTCTTTCGAAGAAGTCGCTTTTCTATTAATTGAAGGCAAATTACCGAACGAAAAAGAATTAGATCGTTTTCAATCGGTGCTTTCTTCGCATCGTGAAATACCGGATGAATTAAAAATTGTTTTAGAAAAAATTCCACGCAATACGCATCCGATGGATGTTTTGCGGACGGGTATTTCAATGTTTGGCACCTTAGAACCCGAATCCAAAAATCGTTCCGAAAAAAAGATTGCGAAGCATCTCCTTGCCGCGACACCTGGCATTTTATTGTATTGGTATCATTTTCATAAAAACGGTAAACGTATTTCGACGCATTCTGACGAAAAAAGTATCGCGAGCCACTTTCTTTATTTATTACATGGAAAAAAAGCAGATGAATTAGCGATTAAAACTATGGATGTTTCCCTCATTCTTTACGCGGAACATGAATTTAATGCATCCACTTTTGCAGCACGCGTAACAACGTCAACTTTATCTGATTTTTATTCTGCCATTGTGAGCGGGGTCGGAACATTACGCGGCGCTTTACATGGTGGTGCGAATGAAGCCGCCATGGAATTAATTTCACGATTTAAAACACCAGAAGAAGCAGAGGAAGGCATTCGAAAAATTCTTGCTGCCAAAGAAAAAATTATGGGATTCGGACATCGTGTTTATAAAACTTCTGACCCTCGCTCAGATGTCATTAAACATTATTCCGAAAAATTATCGAAAAATGCCAAAGATGGTTATCTTTATCCCGTTTCAGAACGTATTGAAAAAATCATGTGGGATGAAAAAAAATTATTTCCCAATCTCGATTTTTATAGCGCTTCTGCCTATCATTTTTGCGGTATTCCGACAGAGATGTTTACGCCGCTTTTTGTGATGTCACGCATCGCAGGATGGAGTGCGCATATTATCGAACAAAGAAAAGATAATCGCTTAATTCGCCCTGACGCTGATTATGTAGGACCGACAGCTCGCACTTTTACCCCAGAGAAGGATCGAGAATAACGTATGTCTATCAACGAAGCTGATGTAAACATTCGCCCCCAATATGATACGGAATTTGCGACCATTGCCGATTATGTCGTGGATTTTGCAATTAATAGCGAGAAAGCCTATCAAACGGCGCGTTTAGCATTCATGGATGCGTTGGGATGTGCGTTCTTGGCATTGCAATATCCTGCGTGTAAAAAATTACTGGGGCCTGTCGTACCTGGTACCATTGTGCCAAATGGTTCACGTGTCATTGGCACTGAATTTGTGTTAGACCCAATTCTTGCTGCCTTTAATAATGGTGCGTTGATACGTTGGTTGGATTTTAACGATACGTGGCTTGCCGCTGAATGGGGCCATCCTTCCGATAATTTAGGTGCGATTTTATCCCTCACGAATTATTTATCACGGAACCACCAATCGTTTACGATGCATGATGTGTTTATTGCAATGATTAAAGCTTACGAGATTCAAGGCATTCTTGCTTTGGAAAATAGCTTTAATCGCGTCGGTTTAGATCATGTGGTTTTAGTCAAAGTCGCATCGGCCGCACTTTCTATGTTTTTATTAGGTGGTACACGCGACGATATTTTAAATGTGTTATCGCACGCTTTTATTGATGGCCAAAGTTTACGAACTTATCGTCATGCACCCAATACCGGCTCCAGAAAATCATGGGCTGCGGGGGATGCAACGGCGCGTGGTTTACGTTTAGCATGGATGGTAAAACTGGGTGAAATGGGATATCCGAGTGCCCTTTCGGCCAAAAAATGGGGATTTTCTGATGTGTTATTCCGCGGTGAACCATTACGCTTAGCGCGTCCGTTGAATGCATATGTAATGGAAAATATTTTATTTAAAATATCTTTTCCCGCAGAATTTCATGCGCAAACCGCTGTCGAATGTGCGATCGCATTGCATCCACAAATCAAAAATCGTTTGGATAGCATTGAAAAAATCATTTTAACCAGCCAAGATTCTGCGGTACGCATTATCAGCAAAACCGGACCTTTACATAATCCCGCCGATCGAGATCATTGTTTACAATATATGGTTGCCATCGGCCTTATTTATGGTGATTTGCGCGCAGAACATTATGAAGATGATTTCGCATCGGATCCGCGTATTGATGCATTACGTCAAAAAATGGAAGTGCAAGAAAATATTCAATTTAGCAAAGATTATTTAGATCCTGAAAAACGTTCGATTGCGAATGCCATTCAAATATTTTTGAGGGATGGTAGTTCGACTGAAAAAGTCATCGTTGAATATCCAATCGGACATGTCAGAAGACGGGACGAAGGTATTCCATTGTTACTCAATAAATTTAAAACAAATGCGAGCACACTTTTTAAAGCAGATAAAGTCGAAGAATTATTAAATTTATTTGAGAGCAAAACGCTTGATCGAATGGAAGTGCATCAGTTTATGGATTTGATTACTTTTTCTTAATATCAACACTGTCATGCCAGCATGCTTTCAGCTGGCATCCAGTCGGCAACCAATAGAATCGCCTGGATGCCACCTCTCGCTACGCTCGGCTGGCATGACAAAGTACTATTTTGATGATTTTGGTGTATAATTGCCATTTTTTGCTCGCACGAGGAAAATATGCAAGATCGTCATCATCCAAAAAATAATCACCGTTCTGAAAGAAAAATTACCAGCCCTGAACTGATTGATCTCACGAACATTTTAGATCAACTTGCGGAGAAAACGACTTCTGAATCCCCCACAATTTCCAAAAACGAAGAAATGCTCCAGATAGATAATGCAATACTTGAAATAGAAAAAATTCTATCCAAAAATTTCAAAAATTTATCCTTAAAAGCCATCGACGAACTTTTATATCTGTTAGTCAAAGCAAATTTTAAAAAAAATACATTAGATGAATATCCTCACATTGCAACTCAATTAGTCGATAAAATTGAATTGTTACTTCAAAACTTGAGAGAGCAAAAAGATCCTACATTTAATGAAAAACATATTGAAATATTGTGGTCTTTCAAAAAATTAAATTATAATGCTGAGAATTTCCGCTATCTCAACAACATTATTTTTCCATTATTAAATAGAAAAAAAGATTTTTGCCTTTCTTATTTACATTTATGCTCCGAATTAGGTTTCACCGCTTATCATATGAGAAAAACAGCTTATAAACCTATTCCTGCGATTATTGCATTTTTACAAAATCCTAAAGGTGACGAGGATCCAAGCTTAGCTTCGAGAAAGCTTTTACGATCGATAAGTTTATTAGGATTTAGCAAAAAAGATTTCACATCCAAAGAACGCGATATTCTACTCGAGAAAATTCCCGCTATTTTAGATAATGTCAAAAATAAGGGAGAAAAACCGGATTATTTAATTAAATTCTTTTGGATGTTAGCGCGGTTAGATTTTGATTTTGCTGAATTAAAAGATAAACCGATCATGAAGAAAGTTTCTGAATATTACAAAGCTTATCCAAAAACTTTTATTGAAATTGAAAATATCGCCTTATTTTTATGGAGTATGGCGGCTATTAACGTTCCGACCGACTATTCACTATATAAAAAATTCATCGAAAAAGTATTGCCTACGCTGCAATACGCACCATTAGAAACAGAAGACTACATTTCTCAAATTCTCACTGGTCGACTTTACTTTGATTTAAATCTATCGCCAACAAGAAGAGAGCTTTTAGGAAAAAAATTACATCGTAAACACAAAAGTTCAGAACTACATCTTCTGCTTGAAAACATCATTCGCAGATTATTAGATGAAGAAAGAGAAAAAGATCCAACTATTCCTGAACCTCCGAAACCAATGCATGAATACACATTTGAACATGGTATTATTGTAGTGGATACCGCGCTTTCGGAAGATTTTGTCATTGAATTTGATGGCGCATTACATTCCAATCAAAATGTCAGTGATAAATTAAAAAATCGTTTATTAGAAAAATTAGGAGTGACTTGCATTCGAGTTTCAAGCGAAGAAATTTATAACGCAAAAGCAAAAGATGATTTACTTCATTTTTTAAAAGTAAAAATTATTCAGCCATATTTACATCATCATCAAGAAAAGCTTCAAAAAATGGAAAAAGAAGAAAAACAATATGATGTTGCTGACAATTTTTATAATCAAACACCTATTGCTTGGTCAGAGCCTGTCGAAAATGATGGTTTTTATGATCAACCGCCTATTGAATGGGAGCAATCGCAACCAAAATTAACTTTTAGTGAAATTGTGCGAAAAGCGGAAATAGCGGCAAAAATAGCTGAGAAAAAAACGTCTCTCGAAAAGGAAACTCCAAAAAAAATACCTACCGCCATTACGTTACCAAAGAAAGTTATCCTTCCTGAAATAAAAGTCCTTTCGAAACCTACACCCCCAGCTTCTATTGAAAATACTACAAATGATGTCGTTAGTTTTCCAATAGGGAATACAAAAGAAACTCCAAAATCTTTTTTTCAACCCATTCAAAAAAAGAAAAGAAGAATAACAACAAAAGTCGCTATACCTCACTCCGAAGAAAAAATTTCGAGAAGTGCCGCACTAAACCATGTAGATGAACATCTTGAAAAATTACTTTTTGGACGTCAAGCTGAAAATCTTTTTGAAATAAAATTAGAAATAGCTTCCGCGCTAAATAAACATTCGGTTTTGGAAGGTGAATTGGAAAAAGCGTTAGGTAACAATTTAATTATTACAACGAGCACGCAAGGTTGTTGGTTTTTCAAAAAAACAATTCATACACTGCATTTTTATGAAAAAGATTTTGAAAAAAATCTACAAGGTTTTAGTCGTCATGCCAGCCTACGCTAAGCGCGCGGTGGCATCCAGTTGGCATCTAGCTGTGCCGCTTGGATGCCAGCTAAAAACATGCTGGCATGACAGAGTTTTATCGATGAGATTTTAGTGAGGGTAAATTATCGGTTTTTTTATCACTTTCAGTCACAGGCTGATACATCCTCATTTCCGCTTCCCGGCATACTTTTGTACTGACTGCTGCCGTTAATAAAGCCGCCGCTGAACCAATAGCAAAAATACTCGAAAAATAAATAGCTTGGTCCTTTCCAGATAATTTATCAACATTATCTGCCGTTGTATTTTTTAATATTTTCCCGATATTCCTTAACATTTTTCTTCCTCTAATTTAAAAAAAAGCGAGCAAGTAGATCATGCAAAAAGAAATGAGTCAAGTTGTTGTGCCACCCTTCTAACACCCGCGGTCCTGCTCCCGGACTGAATCCGGGATCACCGCAAGATCTAGAGCAACATCGTAGGGCCCGCGAGTAAATCGGCGTACAACCGTCGTCCCGCGGCTTG
>JABDEN010000038.1 GCA_013287025.1 Gammaproteobacteria bacterium
GGACCAGAAAGAAGAATTACTCGTTCCAAAAATAATATTTTATATGAATTAGATAATCAACCGGCGCTGTTACTCTATAAGAAATATTTAGGCGAACGTGCATCGGGTTTACCGGCAACGGGATTGCTATTCCCTCTTGCCATTCGTAAAAATGCCGACGATGCGCGTCAACTCGTCCGAACTATTTTGGCAGTCGATGAAAAAGATCAGTCACTTACTTTTGCAGGTGATGTGCCAACCGGTTATTTAGCGCAGTTGATGCGCGCAAATTTTGATAGATTAATAAATGGTGCAAGTGAAGCTGGGGAGCTTGCAAAAACTACATTGCTCACTGATAAAAGTACCACAACAAATCCTGTGTTATCCATCGCAGTGAGTTGCGTTGGTAGGAGATTATTGCTGGGTGAAAGAACCGAAGAAGAAACAGAATCAACACTTGAATCATTGCCACCTAAAACCCAACAGATTGGTTTTTATTCTTATGGTGAATTATCACCTTTTTCAAAGGGAAATTGTGATCTTCACAATCAAACTATGACAATTACAACTATTACTGAAGAGTAATCAAATGGATTTACATAATTTATTACAAAGACAACTCAAACGACTGGGCATATCAGAGGACCGTATTCCTGAGCTGCAACAATGGCAAAGTTTTCTCGACAAAATTAATCGCACTTATACCGAAGTTGACCAAGAACGTTATTTACTCGAAAGATCGATGGAAGTTTCTTCGAAAGAAACGACTGACTTAAATGAAAAATTAGCTCGCGCTCAAGAAATTGCGCATTTGGGATATTGGACATTCGACAATGAAAGTAAAATTATTACATGGTCTAATGAAATGTATAAAATGTTCGGCGTAAAATTCGAAGAAAAAATTCCAACCAATGATGAACTGATGAATTGCATAAGCAATGCGGATCAAAAGACGTTAAATCTGTTATTAGATAAAGCGTTTAAAAATGGGGAAAATTATGAATTTGAAGTAAAAATTCAAACGTTCGATGGGAACGAACGTTGGTGCTTCTTCGCCGGTAATCCACATGTTCCTAAAGATAAATCCCCTATTCGATTTATTTCAGGTATTGGAATGGATATCACTGCGCGGAAACTCGCGGAATTTGAATTGCATAAACTCAATCAACAACTGATCTCTTCCGCAAGGCGCGCAGGAATGTCAGAAGTTGCAACTTCTATTCTTCATAATGTCGGAAATATTTTAAATAGCGTCAATGTATCTGTTGGGCTGATCCAAAAATCGATAGAAGAAATTGATATTCGGAGTTTGTATGTCGTGTTGAATATGTTGCTATCTCATATTGAAGATTTGAAAAATTATCTTGAAAATGATCCTAAAGGAAAATTACTCCCAGAGTATATCACTGAATCTAAGCCACATATGGAAGCAAAATTTGATAGCATTACCGCTGAAATTAGTCGACTACATGAAAATATAACGCACATCAAAAACATTGTCGCCATGCAAGGAACCTTAAGTGGTGCAGCTGGGATGATGGAAGAAGTTAACATATCTGCTACGATTGATTCTGCACTTGAAATTAATGCTTCTTCATTAAATAAAAATGAAATTAGCATCGATAAGGAATTAAATAATACGTTAATCCTTATCACTGATAAAAATAAAGTGATGCAAATTTTAGTGAATCTTATCCAAAATGCAAAAGACGCCATCCTCAGTGGAGATACACAAAATAAAACCAAAACAATAAAAATACAAATGAAACCGACTGATGATTTTTTAAATATTACTATTGAAGACAATGGAATGGGTATCGCATCTCAAAATTTAACTAAAATTTTCTCTTTTGGTTTTACCACAAAACAAAAAGGACATGGTTTCGGCTTACATAGTAGTGCACTACTTGCTAAAGAATTAGGTGGCAGCTTACACGCTGAAAGTGATGGACTTGGAATGGGCGCTCGCTTTATTTTGAGCTTGCCATTCGTGACGATAAAAGAAAGGAGCCCTGTCGATGCATAATCAAACACCGGCTAATGCAGAATTTCGTATTATTATTATTGATGATAATCCAGAAATTCATCATGACTTCATAAAAATCTTAACGAATTCTCCCTCGAGTTCTTTAAGTTCATTAAAACAACAAATTTTTTCGCAAACGATAGATCAAATTGCCTTACCGCAATTTCAAATTGATACAGCTTCACAAGGTAAAGAGGGTTATGAACGTATTGCAGATGCGATTAAACAAGGAAAGCCTTATGCTCTCGCTTTTGTTGATATTCGCATGCCACCGGGTTGGGATGGTATTGAAACTATCAAGCATATTTGGGAATTGGATAAAACCATTCAAATTGTCATTTGTACTGCTTATTCTGATTATTCTTGGGAAGAAACGATTGCACAATTAGGCAGATCCGATAATCTACTGATTTTGAAAAAACCTTTCGATTTTATTGCAGTAAGACAATTAGCAAGCGCACTCACCAAAAAATGGCAGCTATTTCAAGAAAGCAAACTATATACCACTTCTTTAGAAAAAAGAATTCAAGAACGTACAGAAACCATTCAACAATCACTATCAAGATTGCGAGCGACACTTGAATCTTCGACCGATGGAATTTTAGTGATTGATAACAATAACAATGTCGTAGATTTTAACAAAAAATTCTTTTCAATGTGGGGAATACCTGAAAGATTAGAAAGTGAAAAATCCTTTGATTTGTTTATTAATTTTTTCAAAAATGAATTGCTAAGCCCCAATGATTTTTTGGCAGACATTCTTGATTTAAAAATGGATCCAGAAAAAATTATTATTAACACCATTAAATTTAAAAATGAAAGAATTTTTGAATATTATTCACAACCACAAAAATTAGATACGAAAACGATTGGACGCGTTTATAGTTTTCGCGATATTACTGAACGAGCTGAATTGGAAAATAAATTAAAATATCAGGCAAATCACGATAGTTTAACTAAGCTCCCGAATCGTGTGCTTTTACAAGAAGTGATTAATCGCTCCGTTACAGAATGTTTTCAAAGTAATGAAATTTTCGCGATTTTATTTTTTGACCTTGATCGTTTTAAGTTGATTAATGATAGTTTAAGTCATGCGGCCGGAGACGAGCTTTTAACAACACTCGCAAAACGACTTAAATCTGCCATTCGATCTTGTGACATGGTAGCAAGATTAGGTGGAGATGAATTTGTTATCGTGGTAAAAAATATTACCAACGAGAAAAATGTGCGTGATATTGCTGAAAATTTACTGAGTATTATTAGCGCTCCCTTTATTTTAGAAAATAGAGAAATTACTATTACGACAAGCATTGGTATCAGTTTTTTCCCAAAAGATGGTAAAAATACAGATATTCTATTACGAAATGCCGATGCTGCTATGTATCTTGCTAAGAAAAATGGTGCGAATCACTATCAGTTCTATTCCGAAGATTTAAATCGTAAGAGTTTAGAATTTCTTGAAAAAGAAATGCAATTACGTCAAGCCATTAATCGTAATGAATTGTTTTTATTGTATCAACCACAAATGGATATTAAACAAGATAAATTAGTAGCAGTCGAAGCGCTGGTTCGCTGGCAAAATCCAGAAAAGGGACTTATTTTACCCATTGATTTTATTCCTTTGGCCGAAGAAACTGGATTAATTATTCCTATTGGAGAATGGGTGCTGAAAACGGCTTGCGCACAAAACAAAGCATGGCAAGATGCAGGATTGCCGCCTATTCGCGTTGCAGTCAACATTACCACCCAACAATTAAATCAATATAATCTCGCTGAATTTGTAAAAAAAGTTTTGAAGGATACTGGACTAAAACCAGAATATCTTGAATTAGAATTAACTGAAAATTCAATCGTCAGCAATACCGCTTCCGTCAACACCATTAATACACTAAAAGAGCTAGGCATCCATATTGCACTTGATGATTTTGGTACGGGGTACTCCGGACTCAGTTATTTAAAAAACTTGCGATTGGATCGCTTAAAGATCGATCGTTCCTTTGTAAAGAATATTCAAATTAACAGAGGTGACGAAGTCATTATTCAGGCAATTATTACCATGGCACACAGTTTAAATCTTGAAGTACTCGCTGAAGGTGTTGAAACAAAGGCACAAATGGATTTCTTGAAAAATTTAAAATGCGGTGAAATTCAAGGATTTTATTTTAATAAACCACTTTCATCGAGTGATTTAGAAAAAGTATTGCTGGGCAATGCTTCGATAATACCGACGAAAGAAGAAGCGTGATAAACCTCATGTCATGGCGGCATGTTTTTACCTCATCAACTGTCGCTGGCATGACAGGTTCTGGGTTAAGTCAAAAACTGCATCACACCCGTCAGATTCGCAATAGACAACAAATTTTCCGGCAAATTTTTGAAGGTAATAATTTTGTTGTGGCGTTTGGCAAAACATTTCCATTCAACCAATAGCGCAAGACCTGCGCCATTAGATTCTTGGATTTTTTCTAAATTGATTTGAATTTCTTTTTCATTTTGAATAAATGGTAAGCTTTGATTCCATATCGACATTACCGTCACAAAATTTAATGTGCCGGAAACGAAAAGCTCACCATTTTGACAATCAATATTCGTCATCATGAGCCGCGCGCTTGATTATGTTTAACTAAATCTCTAATTAAATTATCCATATTTCCTTGGGATAATTTGCCCGCAAATTGTGAACGGAAACTTTCAATAATACTTACCCCTTCAACGGACATATCATATAATTTCCAGTTATTACCGGAATTGATTAAGCGGTAATTGACAGAAATGGAAGGACCATCGGTTCGAATAATTTGGCTTGAAACCGTAATATTCGTTTTGCCTTGATATCCACCTCTGACAGGAAAAAATTTCACGGTTTGGCTCGTATAATCTTTTAAAGCAGACGCATAGGTTCGAACTAATAATTTAGTAAACTCAGTTTCAAATTGGGCACGCTGCTTCGATGTTGCATTATTCCAGGTTTGCGGTGGAATGACGCTTTTTGCCATAAAACCAATATCAGCTTTGGGAACCACTATTTTATAAGCTAAAGAATAAACGATACCAGGATTCGATTTTAAAGATGATTGATTTGATTTCAAACTTGAAATCATGTTGTTCGCAAGGCTTTGTAACATATTCACTGGATCATTATCCGAAGCATAAGCAGAAGTCCAAGCGATGCTAATAAAAATTAAAAAACTGGTAAGTAGTTTTTTCATGATGTGGCTCCTGTGGCTGGTTTTTCAGATTTATCTGATTGACCAATATTAAATAAAAATTGTCCTATCATTTTTTCAAGCACCATCGCAGAATGTGTTTCTGCAATTTGGCTTCCCTCTTTCAAAAATTGATTGCTATACATTGGAGTAATCGCAATATAATTGTCACCGAGTAATCCCGCTGTCAAAATACTTGCGCTTGAATCGACAGGGATATCTCTGACTTTTGAATCAATGCGTAAAATGACTTTCGCGCGATAACTATCGGGATCTAATTTAATCGCGATCACTTCCCCAATGTTAACGCCACCAATTTTGACAGGACCACGCACTTTAAGCTGGCCAATATCATCAAATTCAGCGACTACCTCATAGCCTTCTTTCTTAAAAAAACTAGTTAAACCACTTACTTTAAATGCTAAAAGCATTAAAAATAAAATGCCAACTAAAAGAAAAAGACCGACAAAAACTTCAATGGTCCGTTGCGATAACATCACCAACCCCCTATCATCATCGCGGTTAATATAAAATCTAATCCCAGTACAGCGAGAGACGCATGAACAACAGATCGTGTGGTTGCATTTGAAATCCCGAGCGAAGTCGGTACCGCATCATATCCTTGATGTAATGCAATCCAAGTCACCACAAATCCGAAAACAATACTTTTATAAATTCCATTCATGACATCTAATTGAAAATTGACAGATGCTTGCATGTTTGACCAAAAAGCACCGGCATCCAAACCTAACCATTTCACTCCAACCAAATAAGCACCATAAACCGCTACGGTGTTAAAAATAATCGTCAAAATAGGCAGTGAAATAAATCCAGCCCATAATCGTGGAGAAACAATACGTCGAATGGGATCGACTGCCATCATTTCCATACTTGATAATTGTTCGGTTGCCTTCATTAAACCCATTTCAGCCGTGAGTGCAGAACCCGCGCGACCCGCAAATAATAAAGCGGTCACCACCGGACCTAATTCACGCACCACACTTAATGCGACTAAGGGTCCTAACTGAGCTGATGCCCCGAATTTTGCAAGGGTATGATAACCCTGTAATGCCACCACCATGCCGATAAATAAACCGGAAACCATGATAATTAATAATGAAAGCACACCTTCCGCATAAATTTGTTGTAAAACCAGCGGAAAATTTTTACGAAAATTGGGTACGTGAAATATCACGCGAAATAACAACATACCCGCTTTTCCAAATTGTCTTAGGGATTCAATACCATATTTGCCTAAATTCGCTATTTCATTCATCCCTATCCCCTTTGAATAAGATCATCCGCAATAGGCGGCGCAGGATAATGAAATGGTACGGGACCATCCGGTAATCCATTTAAAAATTGTTTTAATTTAGGAGAGTCATCTTTCGTCAAAGAATCGGCGGTGCCTTGTCCGATTAATTTTCCATCTGACATCACATATGCATAATCCGCAATGCTCAAAATTTCTTGCACATCATGTGATACGATAATTGTCGTTAAAGAAAGTGCGTCATTTAATGTTTTGATTAATTTAAGCAATACCCCCATCGTAATGGGATCTTGTCCCGATAGCGGTTCATCATACATGATTAATGTAGGATCTAAGGCTATGGCTCTTGCAAGCGCCACTCTTCTTGACATACCCCCCGATAATTCACTTGGCATTAAATCTCTTGCACCACGCAATCCGACCATTTGTAATTTCAGTAGAACAATATTCCGAATCATACTTTCCGATAATCGCGTATGTTCGCGCAGAGGAAAGGCAACATTTTCAAACACATTTAAATGTGTAAAAAGGCCACCACTTTGAAATAATAACCCCATACGCTTACGTAAAGCATATAATTCGTTATGCTTTAATCGATGGACATTTTGGTTATCCACAAAAACTTGGCCTTCTGTCGGCATCAATTGTCCACCAATCAAACGTAATAAAGTGGTTTTGCCTGCGCCGCTTGGGCCCATGATAGCCGTGACTTTCCCTGCAGGAATCGCAATATTTAGTCCACGAAAAATCATTCGACCATTGCGATGATAGTGCAGATTATTAATTTGAACGAGATTATTCATGGGCAAAGTATACCAATCTGCTACGTATAGTAAAAGTTTTTAATACTGTCGAAACTCTTTCGAAAGCGATAAAAGACAGGTAAAATACTTATACTTATTTCAGAAATAGGCAAAATTAATGCAGGATATTGAAAAATTATGCGAACTAGGACGTTCTGTCATTAAAACAGAAATCTCATCTTTGAGCTCACTTCTTGACCGAATTGATCAGAACTTTTACAATGCATGCCATTTATTATTGAAAACGGAAGGCCGCGTGATTGTCATGGGCATGGGAAAATCAGGCCATATTGCCAGAAAATTAGCAGCAACTTTCGCAAGCACGGGCACACCTGCTTTTTTTATTCATCCCGGCGAAGCGAAACATGGCGATTTCGGTATGATTACCAAAAAAGATGTTTTGGTGATCATTTCTTACTCAGGCGAAACTGAGGAAATTTTATCCATTCTACCTTTTATTCAACACTTACAAATTCCACTCATCGCATTAACCGGCAATATTCGCTCCAACCTTGCGAAATCCGCTACTATTCATTTGGATGTCAGCGTGAGCAAAGAAGCCTGTCCGCTAGGTTTAGCGCCTACTTCAAGCACCACGGCGGCGTTGGTAATGGGTGATGCGCTTGCCATTACCCTGCTAGAAAAACGCGGATTTACGAAAGAAGATTTTGCGAAATCCCACCCAGGTGGGACCTTGGGACGCAAATTATTATTGTGCGTGAAAGATATCATGCATAAGGGTGATGCGATTCCGAAAATCGATTTAGGTGCCACATTAAAAACGGCTTTGATCGAAATGACCCGTAAAAAACTGGGTTTAACCGCTATTATTGATGCAGAGGATAAATTGGCTGGTATATTTACGGATGGCGATGTGAGACGTGCATTTGATCAAAATGCAGATATTCAACATACTTATATTCGTGAAGTCATGACAAAACATCCGAAAGTCGTATCGCCTAATATTTTGGTCACCGCTGCTTTAAAAATCATGGAAAATTTTAAAATTACCGCTCTTATCGTGACAGATGAAAAAAATTATCCGATTGGAGTAATACATTTGCACGATGTTTTACGTGCAGGAGTTGTTTAATGCAATCATTAGTTGATAAAGCTAAAAATATTCGTTTAGTTATTTTTGATGTAGATGGGGTCTTAACTGCCGGAATTTTATCTTATGACCACAAAGGAATTGAATCGAAACATTTTCATGTACATGATGGTCAAGGCATGAAATTTTTAAAAAAAACCGGTGTAGAGATTGCTATTATTACTACCTGCCAATCTGAAATTATTCAACGTCGCATGCAAGATTTAGGTATAACGCATACGTATCAAGGTCAAATAGATAAGCTACCCGCTTATGAAGACATTAAACAAAAATTAAATTTAACTGATGCGCAAATTGCTTATGTGGGAGATGATTTGCCAGATTTACCAATGCTCACTCGGGTAGGTTTTGCGGTAACGGTTGCGAATGCACCCAAAATTATTCAAGATAATGTACATTGGATTACGAAAGCGAAAGGTGGAAAAGGTGCGGCGCGTGAGGTATGTGATTTTATCATGCAAGCACAAGGTACTTATCAAACTATGATTGATAGTTATTTACAAAGGTAATTTTCTTTGTTGACATTAAAAAATGTATTGATAAGCTTTTTACTTTTTGTAGCTGTTGGCCTCAGTAGTTGGTCTATTATTATTTCCAAAAAAAAGCCTGTTTACATTCCAAAAGATCAAGGTGTTCCTGATTCCTATATGGAAAATATCACCGCAACGATTATTGATAAGACAGGTTTTCAAGTATTAAAAATTGAATCGCCGAAAATGGTACATTATTCGAAAAATGATACGATGGATATCACAACACCACATATTACTTTTTTCCGACAATCTCCCGAGCCTTGGCATATTAATTCAGATTTCGCGAAAGCAACACAAGGTATCGAACAAATTCTTTTTTGGAGCAATGTTGTCATTCATCATAATGAAGATATTGCCGCACATACGACAACGATGAAGACAGAAACGCTTACTGTTTTTCCGGCGAAAAAAATCGCATCAACACAAGATGCCGTGTTAATCACGCAACCTGATACTACCATTCGAGCAATTGGGATGTGGGCGAATTTAAATGACGGCATCATTAAACTTTTAACAGATACTAAAGGTGAATATGCGCCGAATTCTTAATGTAATTTGTATTTTATTTTTATTAGGAAATGCGTATGCACTTCCCAATGATCGCGAACAATTAATGCATATTGATGCAGATTCTTATGAATTAAATTATAAAACAGGTATCGATGTTTATGAGGGGAATGTGAAAGTCGATCAAGGTACGACGCATTTAATTGCGGATCGATTAGTCACAGAAAAAAATAAAGATCGCAAAATGATTTCCGCGATTGCTTATGGCGTCGGCCAACTCGCTGAATTTACTACCATTCCAAAGGAAGGCGAACAGCTTTTTCATGCAAAAGCCAAAGTTATTAAATTTTATCCCGAAACCTCTCTGGTACAATTAGAAGAAGACGTGATGGTGACACAAGGAGAAAATAGTTTCCATGGGCCAATTATCCTTTATAATATGAAAGATCAGATTGTCTCGACGCCTGCGTCAAAAAACGGTCGAGCAACCATTATTATCAATACGAAGCAAATGAAATCATGAACACCTTACGCGTTAATCAGATTAGCAAATATTACAAATCACGCCATGTCGTGAAAGATGTGTCACTGCACTTAAATCGCGGTGAAATTGTCGGATTACTTGGACCTAACGGCGCAGGCAAAACGACTTCATTTTATATGATTGTTGGATTAATTCGCGCGAATGGTGGAAGTATTTTTTTAGATAATCAAGATGTCACGACCCTACCCGTGCATACACGCGCACAATTAGGCATGAGTTACTTACCTCAAGAAGCCTCTATTTTTCGCAAATTAAGCGTTGCCAACAATATTATGGCGATTTTAGAATTACGAAAAGATTTAACAAAAACCACTCGACATGAAGCACTGAATCGTTTGTTACGCGAATTTCATATTGAACATATCCGCGATACACTCGGTATCAGTTTATCGGGTGGTGAAAGAAGACGCGTGGAAATTGCGCGAGCGCTCGCAACCGAACCTAAATTTATTTTATTAGATGAGCCATTTGCAGGAATTGATCCCATCTCTGTTGTGGATGTAAAACGTATTATTACCCATTTACGCGCGCGTAATATTGGCGTATTAATTACGGACCACAATGTTCGTGAAACCTTAGATATTTGCGAACGCGCCTACATTGTCAATGAAGGCAAAATCATGTGTGAAGGTACACCGCAAACCATTCTCGAAAATAAACAAGTCCGCGCCGTTTATTTAGGCGAAGAATTCAATTTATAAGAAGGCACCCTTCTGATGTTACAAGAAAAAATTACAGTGCAAAATAAACTGGGATTACACACGAGAGCTGCTGCCAAACTCGTTGCCACTGCCTCAAAGTTTGAAAGCAAATCAGAAATTCAACATAATGACCGGAAAGCCGATTGCAAAAGTATTATGTCTCTCATTCTCCTTGGGGTTACCAAGGGAAACTCTCTCCATTTAACCATTACGGGCGCTGATGAGTTAGACGCGCGTGAAGCCATTGTCAAATTATTTAATGATAAATTTGATGAGGCGGAGTGAATAACCCGTCATGCACGAATGTCATTCCCGCGAAGGCGGGAATCCATTAGTAATATGCTATCTCTTATAAATGGATTCCCGCCTTCGCGGGAATGACAATGTTTGCTGAACAACAAAAATGTGAATAGCTTGATTTTTATTAAACTTCCTTTTAGAGTACCCCTGTTTTTTATAATAATGTTAAAAGGACTAACAGAATGTTATCACATAGTGAATTATTACAAAGCTTAGAAGAAAAAGAAAAGGAACTACAGAAATTACAATCAGAAGCACAATTCGCATTAGATCTTGCAAAAGCACACGCAGCTTCAGTTAACAAAAACTTAACCAATATCCGAATGCGTATAGAAAAAGTAAATCAGGAAAATTCATTGGCTATTTCCTTAGTAAATGGCGTATTTCTAAAAACACCAGAAGCCAAAGAACATCAAGATACCATGGACCGCTTGCAAACATTGCTTTCGCATTTTAAAAATAAAATGGGAATACTAAATATTCACGGCGAATTTAATACCGTTAAACAATGCATTAATGTTACATTTCCAAGAAATTTTAGAGGGTTAAAAAAGAGGATCGAAGGAGAGTCTGCCATTCATTATCTCGAAGTTCATTCCGCTGCTATTTCAGTCATCAAAGATCCTGTGCTTTCTTATATGGGCAAGATTATTGCGACATTTCCCAAAGAAAAATTAGATTCAATGATTAAAGGATTAGAAAATTTAATGGATTTAAATCAAAAACAGCTGAACGAATATAAGAATGCTGTCGTCCACGCTAAATGTTAGTATGACAAATCAAATTTTTTGTTATTGGTTGCAAGGTTTTTTTGAAATTTCCGAGACCTTTTTATTAAATCAAGAAAAAGCAAAATTAATCCTACGCTCGTTAAATAAAATTAACGAGCCGTTAGGTGAATTTACTGGCTGGTTAAGTCAATTACTTTTATTTTTAGAAAAAGAAAATTTTCACGAACCCCTTCTTAACTTTTTTATTCCGGAAATTAAAGAGCGATTAAACTTAATTTTTTATCATGTGATTGATAATAGCTATGATGAAACGCATATTAGTTTAGAAGAATCGAGGAAAATACATAAAGGAAAACCGCTCACATGACACATGTTGAATTTAAATATTGGATGCAAGGATTTCTCATTCTCTCCGATGATTTATATATCACGCAAAAGCAATATCACATTATTAAAAATCATGCAGATTTATCTAAAGCCGTGGTTGGGCATCAAGATGAAGGCATTTCGCTTTTTATGGAACGCTTGAAAGGCGTAGATAAAATCTCAAAAACCTCGATAAACGATGCAAAATTATACGCAAAAGAATGTGGTATTTTTTAACCGCAATTAAAAATTACCTTATTATTCAATTAATTGCTAAAAGATTGCCTTAACATAAATAGTTATTTGTGTAACAATTAAATAAAGTCGGTGATGCAACTTCTTATCATTCCCGCATAGGCGGGAATGACAAGAATTCGCAAAACCAACAAAAGCCATGTGAGGATCATATGAGCTTACATAAAAAACTCTTTATTATCTCTCTCATGACATGGGCACTTGTCATGGCCGCAGTTGTATTTCAAGCCTATTTCTTTATTTTAAGAGATTATAAAACTCTAGAAGAGAAAGACGTTAAAAGCATCTACACTCGCACTGAAGAGGCAATCTCAAGAACCGTAGATGCGCTTAATACGTTAAACGTAGATTGGGCGCATTGGAATGACAGTTATAATTTCATGAAAGATAAAAACCAGAAGTTCATTAAGGACAATCTTGAAAATAAAACCACTTTTAATGACATCAAGATGAACTTTTTATTATTTTTTAACGATCAAAATCAATATTTTGATGGAGCGGCATTTAATCAAAAAACACAAGAATTTACCACTGTTCCGAACACCATCTTGCAATATTTATCTCAACATACCCCCATCCTAAAACATGCGGATGTTACCGACCATATTGCAGGATTTGTTGAATTACCTGAAGGATATGTTCTTATATCCTCCTATGCGATATCAAATGGGGAAGCCTCAGAAAAATCGAATGGCAATATTGTGATGGGATCCTACTTTAACGATGCGAGTTTACAAAAATTATCCGATACCATACAAATGCAATTAAGCTTAATTCCTACCAATAAATTTTTTAATAACACCGAAGTCGAAGATTCATTACAACAACTAAAACAAGGGCAAGAATATTTTTCGGTTCGTTATAGCAAGGAAATTATACACATTTATTCATCATTCAAAGATATTAATAATAATTTAATTGGCTTGTTGCGTATCGACATGCCTCGCACCACTTATTTAAAAGGGTTGACGACTATTCATAATTATATCTTTATTATGTGTCTCCTTGGTATAGTCATTGTGGGTTTAATTGAATTAACACTGAAATATTTTGTCTTGGATCGCATTAACATTTTCAAAAATCAATTACAAAATATTACAAGCACGAAAGTTTTTTCAAAAAATATTTCTATTAGCGGACGAGACGAAATATCTGCGATGGTAGATGACAGTAATAAAATGCTAAATGTGATTAATGACACGCAAAATCAATTAAAAGATTCCATTAACGATCTTACTGAATCAAACACACAATTAAATAACGAAATTAACGAACGTAAAAAAATGGAAGTTAAAGTCGCTAAATTAAATAATCAATTAGTTATTGCGGCAAGACGTGCAGGGATGGCTGATATTGCAACGAGTATTTTACATAACATTGGTAACGTACTAAATAGCACCAATACATCGGTCACATTGATGCAAGAAAACATTCATAAATCAAAGGCACAAAGTTTAGAAACGGTATCCAATATCTTAAATCAACATAAAAATGATTTAGAGCAGTTTTTAGCAAATGATGCCTCAGGACAAAAAATTCCTCATTTTATAAAAGTTCTTTCTGAAGAATTACAAAAAGAAAAATCGGAATTAACTGCAGGGACAGTGGCATTACAAAAAAATATTCAACACATCAAAGACATTATCACGATGCAACATTCGGTCAGTGGTTCTTTAGGAGTAATGGAAAAAATTTCCGTTACAGATATAGTAGAAAACGCTATTACCATCAATAAAACGGATGCACTATCCAAAATTCAAATTATTCGTGAATTTAAACCCATTAAAACCATTGTCTCCGATCAAGTTAAATTATTACAAATTCTTGTCAATTTAGTTAAAAATGCTATTGATTCTTTGCTAGCAAGTGATAATGAACCTAAAAAACTCATTTTAAAAGTAGAAGAAAAAGACGACAAACATTTTATGATAGAAATAACTGATAATGGCCTTGGCATCGAACAAGATATTCTTCTAAAAATATTTACCTATGGATTTACAACAAAAGATACAGGACATGGTTTTGGTTTACATACAAGTGCGCTGTCAGCCCAAGACATGGGGGGGTTATTAACCGTGAAAAGTTTAGGGAAAGATAAGGGTGCCACTTTTGTGTTGATACTTCCCTACAAAATGAAAGTCGGAGAAAAATATGCAGGTGAAAATGAAGAAGCGCATATTAATTATTGATGATGTGCCTGAAATTCACGAAGATTTTCGAAGGATTTTCGAAGAAAAAACTTCGAGTAGTGATTTTGATGCGGCCCTCGCATCCATATCAAATACACCTTCCTCATCAGAAAACAAAAGTACATACCACCACCCTCCCTATATTATCGATTCTGCATACCAAGGTGCGGACGCCGTAGAAATGGTGAAAAAAGGTTTTGAAGAAAATAATCCTTATGCGCTTGCCTTCGTCGATGTGCGTATGCCTCCTGGTTTGAACGGAATTATGTCAATTATTAAAATGTGGCAAATCGATCCAGATATTCAAGTTGTCATTTGTACCGCATATTCCGATTACTCATGGGATGAAATGTCTAAACAATTAAATCATTCTGATAACTTTTTAATTTTAAAAAAACCATTTGATGTCGTTGAAATTCGACAATTAGCAGCTGCTTTAACAAAAAAATGGGAATTAAAAAAAGAAGTACAATATCAGTTGGATCATTTGCATGATCTAGTAAAAGCGAAAACTGAAGATTTAGATAATGCGCTTTCCTTGAGTACCGCAACACTTGAATCAACAAAAGAAGGTATTCTTGTCGTTAATAACGAAGGCGAAATTGTATTATTTAATAATGTATTTTTATCATTGTGGAATTTATCTACCGACGTAATGAAGCAAAAAAACTTAAATACATTACTTATAAAATTATCTGAATCCGTAAATGAATCTGCATTATTTTCGCATTGGATGATGGATTTAACCACCAATCCAAAAACTGGCGTTATTAGAGAATGGGATTTAAGCGATGGTAAAATTATCGAATTATATACTCACCCACAATTATTACATGGAAAAATCATCGGTTGTGTATTTAGTTTTTTAGATATTACAGCACGTAAAATTCTGGAAAGAAAATTACAATTTCAAACAACACATGATGACTTAACAGGATTACCTAATCGTTCACTTAACATCGATAGAATTCTTCAGGCGATCGCTTACGCAAAACGAAATGATTCATTAGTTGCGATTTTAATGTTTGATTTAGATAATTTTAAAAGTATCAATGATAACTTAAGTACTGATGTCGGAGATGCAATACTTATCATGGTTGCTACTCGATTATCCAGGGCGCTTCGCGACACAGATAGTATTAGTCGCCTCAGTGGCGATGAGTTTGTCGTGCTGATAACTTCATTTAATGAAGAAGCAGATTTATTAGCGCGTATTAATCAAATTTTTTCATTATTCCAAACACCTTTTGAAATCAATTCAGAAAAAATCAGTGTGACCGCAAGTTTAGGTATTAGCATTTTTCCACGAGATGGCGAAGATCCACAAACTTTATTAAAAAATGCTGATATTGCTTTACACCATTCAAAAGAATCAGGTAGGAATATGCTGCAATTTTATCAACCAAAATTTTCAGAAAAATTATTTAATCGAGTTGATATCGCATCGCAGTTGCACCTTGCACTAAATAACCATGAATTTATATTAGAATATCAACCAATCATAGATTTAAAAACCAATCAGATTATAGGCGTGGAAGCGCTTATTCGCTGGAAACATTCTACTT
>JABDEN010000039.1 GCA_013287025.1 Gammaproteobacteria bacterium
AATGCGATGCGGTGATCGATAAAGCAAAGTATCTGCCACAGGTTAAACGTTTATTGGTGGCAGATCATGAGGTTTACGCCCATCAACTTGCTGAAAATTGCGCGACTTTAATCGCGGAATTAGGATCTCAGTATGATTATATTGTAGGAAATGCAAGTACATTCGGAAAAAATTTATTACCGCGACTTGCCGCATTGTTAAATGTATCCATGGTAGGTGACATCGTTAAAATTGTGTCGGGCGATACTTTTGTTCGACCTATTTATGCGGGTAATGCATTTCAAACGGTACAAATCAATGCAAATAAAAAAATACTTTCATTCCGAAGTACTGCATTTCCTGAAATGAAAATGTTAGAAAATGCTTCGGTGCAAATTGAAAAAATAGATAAGGTTATTCCAAATCATTTATCACAATTTGAAAATCAAACATTAACGGTTTCAGAAAGACCGGAATTGACGAACGCAAAAATTATTGTGTCAGGTGGTCGCGGTTTAAAAAATGCAGAAAATTTTAAACTACTAGAAAAATTAGCCGACCGCTTGGGAGCAGCGTTAGGTGCTTCTCGTGCTGCGGTGGATGCAGGTTTTGCGCCGAATGATTATCAAGTGGGTCAAACTGGCAAAGTGGTAGCGCCTGATTTATATATTGCGATTGGTATTTCTGGCGCCATTCAACATTTAGCGGGAATGAAAGATAGTAAAGTTATCGTTGCGATCAACAATGATCCCGATGCACCGATTTTTCAAATCGCAGATTATGGGTTGGTGATGGATTTATTTGAGGCGTTAAAAGAGTTAGAAACAGAACTGTAGTTTTACGAAACCTGTCATCCTGAACGAAGTGAAGGATCAGTTTACTTTCATAATATGGTGATGAATTAAACCGATCCTTCACTTCGTTCAGGATGACCTTATTTATGCAACAATCCTAAATACCCCATTTTTTGATCACTCTTGCGCGACATTGCTCTTTTTATAAGGTATACTTCCATTTTTTCATCATACACAAAATTATTATTCAATTTTTATACAAAACAGGGGTAAGTATGTCTCACGAAATATTAAGCTCAGCTATTCCCATTGAACAATTAAAAGAGCGTTTTTCTACACGATTACCTGATGAAAAAGCGCTATCAACAGCCTATGGCGCTGCACCTAGAATACATACGAAATTAAAAATCTCTCATGCACAAAACGGCGAATTAAAAGTTGTATGTGAAAGCCCGAAATATGCGCAATATCTGATGGCAGAACTGAGAAAAATTCGTGGTAAAGACGGAGAAGGCCTCAATTGCTTTTATGCAAAAAATACGGATGATTGTGCTTGTTTTTATATTGCTGCGAGTAAAAAGATAGTTCATGGACAAAATACAATAATTAGAAAAGATGATAGATTCGCAGCAGAAAATCACCATATTGAATCTGATGCTTCTATACCTGATAACAATAATGAATTAAATCATTACGGGGTATATCAGTCTAAAGGTGATGAAGATGGACACAATAAAAAACTTTCGCTTCGTTGCCCCAATGGTTATGCAGGGCGTCGAGCTGTTGAAGTACTGTTAGGCTTAGACAAATTACGTACAGATGGGATTGAGAGACACGGGGATACCTTTTATTTTGATCCAGATGAACTACCTTACGAAGTAGGCAATGTAGACGTTATTGAAACCGAAATTACGATTAATAATGGATTAAGAAGATCTGTCAGAGAAGAAGAAGTTGAAGAAAAAAGTTTATTCGTAGAGCCAGAAACTGAAGAATCCAAAGAGATTACTGTAGATACAGACAGCAAATCTACGCCTAAAGCTAAAATAAAAACATATACGGGTGAGGATGCCAATTTAGTATTAAGTGCCGCGATCCAAATGACCGCCCCAAATCAATATTGGTCTTACGAAGATAAAGAAAATAGTCACGACAGAATGTTTGTCTTGAATGGAACGGCTTATCAACAATCCGGTTTTAAGGGAGGCGATCATGAAACCTTATCTCTAAAATGGGTTAACGATAAAGGTGAAATGAAATTAGCGGTTTCTTATTATTGCTATCAAGATTGTTTCCTTTCAACAGTACAAAAAGCAGCAACTTATTTAATTTCGTTTAATGAAACCGGTTCTGCGATGACGACAGAATTAATTCACGTTGAAAAAACAGAAGCCATTAGTGTGGCAAATATATTAAAACAACAAAAAGATAACTCTTGGGCTTGGGAACCTATTAAAGGTGATGTTTATGTCCCAACAGGTGGTGAAGTCATCGATGCTTTAACGGAATGGTCCAGAGCCTTTAATACAAAAAAATTAGAATTAAATCCTGTCCCAACACCAGATAAATCTTTTGCGTTTAGCGAGTGGAGCAAATCCAAAAATGGGCTTGAGGTCTTTTTAAAAAGTAGAAATTTACTTTTAAGTTCCGATAACGAATGCGCGCAAGAGATGATGGTTCAATTGCATAATAAAATTTTAAATGATATTAGTGCAGGCGAAGAAGGATCTTATATAGAAAGATTGGATTCTGTTAAAGGAATTATAAAAATATTACAAGAGGTAAATAAAAATTCTACAACAGATAACTCGGAAGAACAGAAAACGAAAGCGGAAAAATTTCCATTCGATCAAACACAAAAAAGAGAAGTCACTCGCCATTTCAGGACCTTATTAAATACTGCGCCGACTTGGAAAGAAAAAAACTTTATTCAAAAAGCTATCATCGCATGCGGACTGATCATTCCCGTCGTGGGTTGGCTTCCTCTTCTTATTTGGGATTACCGTAAAAATAGAAGTTATCAAGAAAAGATCCGTCAATCTGCAAAAGACGTTGCTGGTGTTGAGATAGAGGAAAGATCAGAAGATAGTTATATTTCACAAAGAATGAATTCGTGGCGTAAGTAGCATGAGTAATGCGGTGGGCTTAGCTTGTGCCCACCCTACTTCTTTGTCATCCTGAACGAAGTGAAGGATCAGTTTACTTTCATAAATATGGTGATGAATTAAACCGATCCTTCACTTCGTTCAGGATGACTTCCTATATGCAACACCTCTTTTTCAAAGAGGGTTATATTTTCTCAAGCAAACTTCTTCTCCGACTATACCCAAAATAAACCACTAACCCAATAATCATCCACACCACGAATCGGTGCCAGGTTGCTTCTGACAAATGAATCATAAGATAAATACAAAATAAAACGCCCAATAATGGAATAAGAGGACCGAAAGGTAATTTAAATGGACGAGGTAATTCAGGATGTTTATAACGGATAACGATCACACCAGAACAAACAAAAGTAAATGCGGTAAGCGTGCCGATATTCACTAATTCCGCAATATCCGACAATGGAATAAATCCTGCAATGATGGCAATGACGACACCCATTAATAGGATGCTTCGAGTAGGTGTTTTGGTTTCAGGATTCACTTTCGAGAAAAATATCGGTAATAAACCATCGCGTGAAATCGCAAATAAAATTCTCGTAAGACCATAGTACATGACTAACATCACCGTGGTTAATCCTGCGATAGCACCAACCGCGACGACAGCGGCCGCAAATTTAAATCCAATATGTAACAGCGCTTCGGCGACAGGGGATGGCACATTTAATGTTGTATAGTTTGCAACACCCGTTAATAGAATGGCGACGACGACATAAATAAAAGTGCAAATGAGTAAAGAAGTAATGATACCGATGGGGAGATTTTTTTGTGGGTTAATGGTTTCTTCCGCGGCAGTTGATAATGCATCAAACCCAATATACGCAAAGAATACAATTGCAGCACCTTGTGCCACGCCGTTAAATCCAAACGGAAAAAATACTTCCCAATTTTTTACATCGACATGCGAACTTGCAATTGCGATAAAAATCGCGATCGTAATGAGTTTGATTGCGACAATAATCGCGTTGAATCTCGCACTATGTTTAACACCGACGCATAGTAAATAACTTAATAAGCCAATAATGAGGGCCGCGGGAAGATTCACAATACCACCTGAAAAAGGATCTTTCGTTAAAGCAGAAGGCAGGTGAATATTCATTGCTTCCAAAGCATTGATGACATATCCCGACCAACCAACTGAAACAGTCGAAACAGACATGGTATATTCTAATAATAAGGCCCAGCCGATAATCCAAGCGATAATTTCACCAAAGCCGGTATAAGCATAATTATAAGCACTTCCGCTCCCACCGACACTGGTGGATAATTCTGCATAAGATAATGCTGAAAATAATGCGGCTAAACCCGCGAGGACATAAGAAAGGCTGATGGCAGGACCCGCTTTGGTCGCAGCGGCAATTCCTGTTAACACAAAAACCCCTGCGCCAATAATCGCACCAATTCCTAATAAAGTAAGATCTAATCCATTCAAACTAGGGTGTAATTCAGAGGGGGAATGCACATTTCCTATGTGTTTGGTTCTAAATAGTTTTTTCATAACATCCTGCCAACTATAATTGATCATAAATTATACCATACAAGAATCTCGTTTGTGAAAGGTTGTGATAAGAAAATGTGATCGATTAATCAACAATTAATACTTGTTTTTGCTAAAATTGTTCTGATATAGTGATGAAAGTATTAGAAAACAATGATTTGATTGAATGAAGCGAACCATCCCTATTACACCAGGATGGAATGACCCCAAAAATGGAATTTTTACTGGTCTTCTGATCAATCGTATTCCTTTGTTTTTATTAATAAAAAAACCAAAAAAGGGGAATACTAATGGCCGAAACTAAAGCAAGTACAATCTATATTCCTTTACCAACACAGAATATATCCTTTCTTTCTCCTCGAGAGAAAAGATTGACAGGATATGTCTCATCCGTTTGCGGTCCCCTTGATAAGCTGTTAACTCCTATTCGCTACGTTGCGGTGAGCGAAAGTATACTTTATGACAAACCTGGCACGGGTTCCGCAATAGAGTTCATGAATTCTGGTTCCGTGATCAGCTGGATTTTGAAGGGATTGACATTAGGGATAGCCGGTATCATTGTCGCATTTAATTTGTATTTTGAGTATCGAGAACAAAAGAAAGAAAAAGAAAAAACGGAAAAAGAATTACAAAATTTCAGAGCGTCGCTTGTACGAAATGGTTTAAATCTAGAAGAAGAAAAAAAATATAATTTTGTCGAAGAAAAAAGAAAGTATCTCGCGAAGCTTCAATTATTCAATTCTTTTTTAAAAGAAGCGTTAAAAGAAAATAAAGATTTACAAGAAAAATATGAATCTCTCGAATTGAATTATTCAACCACTGATTTACGTATCGAAGACATTGAAAAAAATCTGAAATTAAAAGTCGTTGGTAAAAAACCAGAAAACAAAGCGAGTCTGAAAGGAACATTTGAGAAATTTGAAGATAAAGTGAATAGAAATGTAAAACCTTTCTATGACATCGGTAATCTCGTTTCATTTATTTATTGGGCGCTTTGGATTACTGTGGGCGTCATCACCGGTGTGCATTCACCATTCGGAATTTTCGGTTTACCAGCGTGGTTAACTTTCCTAGGTCCACTTGCTGTTGTTGCTTTACCATTTATGGGAATTCGAATTTGGAATTACATCAAACATAGACGTAGTGGTGATGGAAAAACGTGGGCAGAACGTAATAACGATGCGAAGTTAAAACATCAAGCGGAAGAAGACTTCGACCAAATCATGAATGAAGCAAATAAAAAAGCGGAGCTGGCATATTGGAAACAACAAAATCAATCTCTCGCGAGCGAACTAGGCGTATTAAATTATGAAGAAAAGAAATCACAACGATTAGCGGTCGAAAGTTTTGATGAAAATTCTGTTTTTAATGCGGCTGCATTTAATGCAACGGTAAGTGGTGTTATTGCAGGTTTAGCCAGTCAGGTTAATTTTCAATATATCGCTTGGTTTGCAGTTGATGCGTTAATTGCAGGAGTGGGTATTACGATCGGGTTTGCGACGTTGATGACGCCTCTTGGATTAGGCTTGCTAGGATTATCCGTGCTATTTGGAGTCGTTGCGGCAGGCCATCGTTACCTTGAATCGCAAAAATCAAAAAATATTGCCAGAGATGATAGGGATACCTGCGGGCTTAAAAACACATTGGATCTCCCCAATTTTGAAAAAATGGTAGAAGACAAACAAAACAAATTATTAGGATTAAAAAAAGAATTATATGCTTATAAAATGAAAGGTTTTTCTGTTCCAGACAGCTTAGAAATTTCTCCAGAATTATTTAAACCTGAAGAAGTAAATCTTGAAGGCCAATCTTTTTCCGAAAAACTAAAATCCTTCGGAAGCGCAATAAGAAAAAGCCCCTGGATTGAGGCATTGGATTGGGAAATGGGAAGTATTTTTGTAACTCGTATGGCGGTTCCTGCTGTATCGGTTGCGATTTTTTGGGGCTGTGCTTCCATTGCAGTGGTTGCAGCGCTTTCAAATCCAATTGCATTGGCACTCGTATTCGGCGTAGGAACTGTTTTAACCGTTGCGAAATGGTATGAGAAAAAGCAAAAGAAAATAGAAGATCATCTTGTTAACTTACCTAAAGAAAATGCCAATCTAGATAAAGATATTACTCTCTCAGAATTAGCATTGGATACGGTTAAAAAATTGGCTGTGAAACAAGGGAAAGAAGAGGTTATACAGGAAATTAGTGAAAGCGCGCCTACTTTTACACCGGCTCGTAAGGTTAATTATAACCCCTCTAATAAGAAAAGTTCTTGGTGGAATTTCTTCAAATCCGACAAACCGAGTCTTACTGTAAACGGACCAACACCTCGAATTGTTGTTTGATTTTGGATATACTGCCTCTCTCATCCACTAGTACCCGTCGTCCCGCGACTTGTTCGCGGGATCCAGTGACGGCATCAATGTGGTTCTGGATCCCGCGGACAAGCCGCGGGACGACGGGTTTTGCTCAAGGAGGAGTAAATGTACCAAGTTCCGCATTTCATCAACGGTGAAAAAGTTTTTTCTAAGAATAAATCCGCAGATATTTATCATCCCCCTACTGGCGAAATCATTGGTAAAGTCGATCTGGCCGATACAAATATCGTGAATCAAGCAGTCTCGGCGGCAAAATCTGCTTTTCCTGCTTGGTCTCTGCTAACACCTCTCAAACGTGCACGTCTATTATTTCAATTTAAAATTTTACTTGAAAAGTATATCGATGAGCTTGCATCAATCGTGACGCGCGAGCACGGAAAAACCTTAAACGACGCGCGTGCCTCTGTGCAACGTGGTATTGATGTGGTGGAATTTGCCTTAGGGATTCCACATCATTTAAAAGGCATTTATTCAGAAAATGTGGCAACGGACGTGGATAGTTATTCCATACGCCAACCGTTGGGCGTATGTGTTGGAATTACGCCTTTTAATTTTCCAGCCATGGTTCCTTTATGGATGTTTCCCATGGCGATTGCTTGCGGGAATACTTTTATTCTAAAACCTTCCGAAAAAGATCCGTCTTGCGCGGTTCGTATTGCCGAACTCGCAACTGAAGCAGGTATTCCGCATGGCGTTATTAATGTCGTGCAAGGGCAAAAAGAAGCGGTTGACGGTTTAATTACGCATCCAGATGTCAAAGCAATTAGTTTTGTTGGGTCGACACCCGTCGCCGAATATGTATATCAAACAGGTATTTCCCACGGTAAACGAGTCCAAGCTTTTGGTGGCGCAAAAAATCATGCAGTGGTCATGCCCGATGCGGATCTCGATCAAACCGCCGACGCAATTCTCGGTGCAGCCTACGGTTCCGCAGGCGAACGTTGCATGGCAATTTCGGTTGTCATTGCGGTAGGGTCGGAAGTGGCGGATAGGCTCGTCAAAAAATTAACACCACGTATTGCCCAATTAAAAATTGGCGCAGGCGAAGATGAAAAAAGTGAAATGGGCCCATTAATCACCCGAGAACATTGGGAGCGAGTTACTTCTTATATCGATATCGGTCAGAAAGAAGGCGCGGAATTAGTGATTGATGGGCGAACTTTTAAACAACAGAAGGGATTTTACATGGGAGGGAGTTTATTCGACCATGTGAAGCCCAATATGCGAATTTATCGCGAAGAAATTTTTGGCCCGGTGCTATCGATCGTTCGTGTCCCCGATTTCCAAACGGCATTAGATTTAGTCAATGCGCATGAATATGGAAATGGGACCGCTATTTTTACACGCGATGGGAATACGGCGAGAACTTTCGCGACAAAAGTGCAAGTCGGTATGGTTGGTATTAACATTCCGATCCCGGTACCCGTTGCTTATCATAGTTTTGGTGGCTGGAAGCGCTCAATGTTTGGTGATATTCACATGCATGGTCCAGAAGCTGTTTTATTTTACACAAAATTAAAAACGATTACACAACGCTGGCTCGGAAATCCTAAAGGAACTGAGTTTTCTCTTCCCACCCATCATTAAAAAGGAATTGATATGGAAAAAATTGCATTTATTGGACTCGGGCACATGGGAAAACCGATGGCACAGCATTTATTGGACGCAGGATATCCAGTAAAAGTGTACGATATAGCGAAAAATGCCATGCAAACTTTTGGAAGTGCTGCAGTGAATAGCGTCGCGGATGCTATTATTGATGCGGATGTGGTTTTCACCATGCTACAAACTGGAGATCAAGTGCGAAAAGTTGCTGCTGGCCTTTTTTCAAATGCCAAAAAAAATATTTTATTCATTGATTGTTCATCGATAGATATTACAACCACTCGAAAAATACATGAAGAAGCAAAAAAAAGTCATATTCGCATGTTGGATGCCCCAGTATCTGGGGGAGTTGCCGGTGCTGAAGCTGCAACATTGACGATGATGGTGGGTGGTGAAAAAAAAGATTATGAAGATGCGCTTCCTATTCTGCAAAAATTAGGAAAAAAAATTATCCATGTTGGAAAATCAAGTTTAGGTCAAGCTGCAAAAATTTGTAACAATTTAATTTTGGGTATTTCCATGATTGCAGTGAGTGAAGGATTTACGCTGGCAGAAGAATTAGGGGTAGATCCCAAAAAATTTTTTGAAGTCAGTTCTCATGCTTCCGGTCAATGTTGGTCAATGACAAGTTATTGTCCCGTACCAAATATTATCGATAACGCACCTTCTAATAATCATTATCAACCTGGATTTATGGCAAAAATGATGTTAAAAGATTTGCTTCTCGGTATGCAAGCCGCTGAATCGGTCAGCGCGCTAACACCGCTAGGTGCAGTTGCGGCGGAACTTTATATGTTATTTGTTAATCAAGGGAATGGCGAAGTTGATTTCTCTGGCATTATTCAAATGATTTCGGGCAAGAAATAGACACAAATCATTATTGTGTCTTAAAACTTTATACGATATTATCTGCGGTAAATTCATAATCCTATTAAAAAATAATAAGGGTCCCTTCATGGCTATTGCTCGGCGTCAATTCCATTTGCCAAACATTCAAGATCTTTTTTCACGTGCAGTACGAAATTGCGGTAATTTAATTTCACGTGGATGGGATGTCTCCTCAGATTATTTCATTGATCTACATAAAGCGACGGAAAACTTTATTAATTGGAGTCGTCCGGAGGAAGAAGGATATTATCAAGTAAAAGCATACAAATGGTTTTGGCCAAAAATATGTTTTGGTATTGGACGTATTTTTCATTTTTTCACGGCATCTATTGGACATATCTTTTACGATGGTATTCTTGATCTCCGGTTTGAAGCGCTGAAGAGTTATAACCTTGCTTTCGCGGCAGGGGAAAAGAGTGATACCAGTGATAAACGTAGCAAATATCGTTTATTACTCGGTTTGCCGGGGCGTATTCTGGGATTTTTCATTTTTCGTATTCCTGCTGCTTTCGACTATATACTAGGTTTAAATTCGATAGGTTATCAAAAAGCTAAAATTTCCTATTACCGTATTAAAGAGCTTTTTTATCCTATTAATACTTATGATGATATTATTGCAGATGAACATAAAGCATTGTGGCGTCAAGGTATAGTTTTTGGCGTCTTAAATGCTTTTGCTTTTGTTTTTTTTGCGACTAAAAAAGGTCTTGAAATTGTTGCGGAAAAAATTATTTCTGGTTTTAAGATAATTACGCGAGCTCTCATAAACTTACTTCAAAAATTCGGTAATGGTTTTTTGTTGGTGACAGGTCTTCATCAAGATGGATTCAATAAAACTTTAGATTATAATCGTAGTTTGCTTAAGTTTTTCTTTAACGCAGATACCCCCCCTACGCCGTTAGCACCCAAAGCTAAATGGTGGCAACCCGGTTTTTTTGGTGGCTTAGTATTATTAGCCAGTGTTGCGGGAATGTTTATAAGTGTAGTGACAGGTTTCAATGAATTAGGAATACAAAAAACTTATAATAATTTTAATGCGATAGATGAAACTATTCTCGGCAAAGGTGCTTTTGGTTTTCAAAAGTTAATTCCAACAGTATTAGCCATGTTCGGTTTAGGCAGAGCACCTAATAAAGACGCTATAGCACGTTGGCGTGTAGGTATTTTAGGAGGCGCGCTTTCTCTCGCGTATGGTTTTGTAACACTCGGCAGTTTAGTGACAGGGATTTATCATAATGGTTTTATAAAAACAAATTATTATTTAAAACGTATTAATCACTTCTTTTTTCACGACGCAAAAAATTGGCAAGATGAAGAAAAAGAATTGGGAAGATTCCGCGGCGGAGTTTTTGGTATTGTGTGCGCGAGTCTCTGGAGTGTGGGTGCTTTTGCGGTGTGGGCTTCTGGCTTACGAATGGAGGCGTTGCATAAAACCACTTATTATCACCTTAAAATACAACAATTTTTCTTTAATGATAGATCGTCTATAGAACTTTCCGAAAAAGATAAAAAATTTACGGTAGGTATTTTCGGTACGTTGTTTTTATTTGGTAGTGCTGTGGTATCTGTATTTAGCCTGGTGATAGGGTCGAATAGTTTAGCATGGGAAAGAGTAAAATATGATTGGCAATGGATCAAACATAAATTATTTAATTCACCTGCACCTAGTGAAGATATCAAGCAAAAAGCCGGCGTTTTCCGTCCAGGATTATTTGGATTTGGATTATTAGCGGTTGGAGGTTTTGGTGCGCTTGTTGCATTTGGTTTACAAAAAACCGCTACATTCTGCTGGTGGGGTTTGAAAAAAATAGCCAGTGCTTGTTGGTCGGTGTTAAGTAAAATTGGAAATGTCACATTAGATGTTTTAGGTTTACGTTTTATTGCATTTGATAAAACAAACGATTATTACGATCGTTTGCGTCAATTTTTCTTTAATGATGACGCGAAAGAAGTACTTGCGAAAGATGCATCAACATTCCGTCCCGGTATTTTAGGATTTTCCTATTTAGCAATGAGCGCGGTTGTGATGTTAGGCGGCGTGCTGACAGGATTAAATAGTTTATCCTGGCAACGTACGAAATATGATTGGCAATGGATCAAACATAAATTATTTAATTCACCTGCACCTAGTGAAGATATCAAGCAAAAAGCCGGCGTTTTCCGTCCAGGATTATTTGGATTTGGATTATTAGCGGTTGGAGGTTTTGGTGCGCTTGTTGCATTTGGTTTACAAAAAACCGCTACATTCTGCTGGTGGGGTTTGAAAAAAATAGCCAGTGCTTGTTGGTCGGTGTTAAGTATAATTGGAAATTTTGTTTTATCAGGATTGAAATTAATCGGGAATTTTGTTTTATCTGCATTGAAGAAAATCGGCAACCTATGCTGGAATGTTTTAGCAAACACATTCAGAGTCATTGGTATTTCTGCTTACGCTTACAACAGTGTGAAATATACTTTAAAAATCTGCGCAAATTACTTGTTTAATGCAAATTTCGATGTGGCGTATGAACTTCATCGAATGGCAAAAATCGAAGCTCAAAAAACCTTTGGATCAGTATGCAGTCGAATTGGTGTATTAGGTTGGCTCGCAAAAGGAGTAATTGGTAGCATCACGCTGCTAATGGCTGGTATTGGTTTATCTGCGACAAACTGGCATCGCATGCATATTTGGTGGCTTAATAGGACGAATGAAAAAATAAATGAAAACGCATCAACAGATAATCCCCAGAATGTTTGGGTGGATACTTCCCAGCATGAAGGTTTTTTTAAAGCTGCACATGGCGATTACATAACTCGGTATCTCAGTCGCATTAATGTTATTCGCGGAATCGCAATAGCGTTAAAAGACTATGTTTTACCCGCCGTATTTATCGTAGGGACATCAGTACCTATTTTTATGGTTCGTAATTTTATTTATAAACCTCTAAAAGCGGTATTGAAACTTTTGCTTTTACCTTTCACTTGCTGCTGTTGTCCAAAGCCTACTACCGAAATGCGTCAGTTGGTAAAAGATTTAAATACTTTCCATAATCGACTTGATTCTGATGGCTCGTTGCCTGGCGTGATAGATCCAAAGACACGCGAAATAGAAGGAAAGGATCAGCCAGGTAGTCAGTATGTCACTGAAGTTTCAACATGCTATGCAAAACTTAATGGGAATACTTCCTGGAGTGAATCAATTTGTCATTGGATTAGTAAAGAAATTCGTATTGCGACGAGCTTTGCTTTGCCCAACGTTGAAGAACGAGTGATTGCAGCTTTTGTTGATGCTGTTGAAGAATACAGTACGAATGAAGGTGCGAGCCTCAAAGGATTCCTCGAGGATCGTTATGTAAACATTGTGGAAACTGCGAAAAATGATTTTAACCGTAGTGAGGATAAAGAAACTGTCGATCGTGTTGCATGGGCAATACGTTATGCGTTAATTGAAAAAGATGGTATAAAAGAAAGCGCGCCAGATGAATGGAAATATACGGCGTATATTCCACAAATTCATGTAAAACCAAGTGCACCATATATTGACCCAGAAGATCTTGCATACAATGTAGACGCAGAACCGTTCCGACTTCAATTTGGAGATCCAAGTGCTCCTCTTCCTTCAGAGGTAGAAGTTCAGTTAGAAGGAGAGCCGCAACCTGTACCAAGTGCACCACCTGCACCCTCATTTTTTCAGAGATTTAGTATATTTAATCAGCCTAAATCAAATGAAGGGGAATTAAACCCGATTATTCCGCATCATTTATTAGTGAAATTTAAAGTGTAAAACAAAACCTGGAGGCATTATGCAAAACACCGAAAATATTATTGTTAACTTATCAGCACCGACTATTTTTCCTGATTTGAATAAAAAAGAGGGAAAAGAAGAAAATTTCGCGAGAGATATCGTGGGCGTCGCCCGTTTGAAGTTTAAGCATTTTAAACAAATGCAAAAACTCGATGAAAATCAACAAATGCAACATGCTATTTCTGAATTAACGGGTCTTTCAGAAGAAGATATGGATGAGTTATATGCGGAAGATGCCGCTGCTATTACGGGCGTTATCTATGGATTCATGAGCAAGTATTTAGAGCTCGCTAAGAAGATGATGGATGATACTGCTAAATAATTAGTTGGTATTCCCGTGCATGGGCACTAAGCCATTAATCTCTACTCGTCGTCCCGCGGCTTGTCCGCGGGATCCAGGAAGTCCTCAATGTCGCTCTGGATCCCTTAGGACTTGCTGCGGACGACGATATTTTGAGAACATTCTATTTTTATTGTTATTACCTTCAACATTATTCGCAACCGAAAAAATTCCCCCCGTTGTTGTAAGCAAACCATTATCGCACTCACATCAACCGAATGTTGTCATTTCATCGAGCGAATTGCAAAAACAAGGCGTTTCATCTTTAACGGAAGCCTTACAAACTTTTGGTGGTATTCAATTACAGGATACGACAGGTAACGGTAGTCAGGTTGCAATTAGTATGCGTGGATTTGGTGTTAATGCTAGCAGCAATTCACTATTGTTAATAAACGGTATTCCTTTTACCAATCCAGATATTGCTCCTCCGAATCTCAATCAAATTCCAATTGATGATATTGCTTTTATCGAGATTTATACGGGCAGCGAAAGTGTTTTATATGGTGATCAAGCGGTCGGCGGCGTCATTAACATTATTACGCGAAAAAAATTAAAAAATAATTTTACACTTTCCTGCGGAATAGGAAGCTACAATAAGCGTGAGTGTAATGGGGGATTGCAAAATCAATGGAAAGCAATTCGATATGCAATGAACGTGGGAAGTTCTCATACTGATAATTACCGTGCGCATAATGATTATGATTTAACAAATTTTTCTGGTGAAATGCTTTATCCATACGCGAATGGCTCTTTGCAATTTAATTATAAAATTGATAAGGAAAAAATGTTATATCCCGGCGCTCTTACGGCAGCAGAAGTAGATCAAAATCGTCGCGCTGCAAATAACGACATTGATTTTTTTTCTGATTGGGGGGGCTTTTTTCATCTTCGACATTTGCAATCGATCAATGATGACTGGATGATAGAAACCGACATCACGCGAAGGACCATGGATGGAAATGGCGTTTTATTTTCTCCTTTTACACAATCGCGAATCATTGATTTTATAAAACCAGAAATCAAAGGAAAAATAGGCTCTATTTTGACAGAAGGTGGAATTGATCTTGAAAGTGATCATTATACATTAGACACAGCTTTCGGTGAAACGATTGATAAATTACAAAAATACGGTGTTTTTACCTTAATAAAAATACCGAGTGGAAATAAACTTATTTTTTCCATGGGCGGAAGAGCGGCAGTCCAATATTCGGATTTACAATCACCTGATGATATCAATGTGACGAATCATGCTGCAGCTACGACCATTGATGGTACTTATCAATATACAGAAAAAACTTCATTTTATTTACGTCGCGCGGGAAGTTTCCGTTTTCCAAAAGCAGATGAAATGGCATCTACGACACCTGGCACCATTTTAAAAACGCAACAAGGTGTTGCTTATGAAACAGGTGTTTCAACGGAATGGATGAATTTATCCAGCCAATTTTCACTTTTTCAATTAAATCTCCACGATGAAATTACTTTTGATCCGACCCAAACGGCAGAAGATCCTTTTGGCACAAATCGTAACTTGCCTCCAACCGAACGCATCGGATTTTCTATTAATGAAAAATATGAAATTTCAAATTCTGTTGCGCTGACTGGCCAGTACCATTATGTTAATGCGAAATTTAGTAGTGGTATAAATAAAGGAAAACAAATTCCATCAGTTGCTGAAAATATTTTTCATGTCGGTCTCGACTATCATTTTTTAGAAGATTGGAATTTGTTTAATGAGGCGATTTACACAGGTAGTCAATATCCTGCAAATGACGATGCGAATGTTTCTCAAAAAATCGGGGGGTACATTGTTTACAATGTAAATTTACATTATCAACTTCAGCAATTTTCGGCAAGTTTTAGGATTAATAATCTATTTAACAAATTTTATAATTTATACACGGTTTACACACCGAGCACCAATACAGATACGTTTTATCCTGCCCCCGGACGCAATTTTTATTTCACAATGAAATATGAATGGGTTTAGAATAACTCTACAAATCGTTTTAGGAAATGACAAATGACGAGCATTGAATTATTAAGTCGGTTAATTGCTTTTGATACTACCTCGAGAAATCCAAACTTATCGTTGATACAATTTATAGAGAATTACCTTAAAAAATATGATATTTCTTCACAGCTCATTTATGATGAGACGGGTGGTAAAGCGAATCTTCTCGCAACCATCCCTGGAAAACTAGCCGAAAATGGCTTAGTTTTATCAGGGCATACCGATGTTGTACCTGTCGATGGTCAACAATGGGAAACCGATCCCTTCAAAGCCACCATTAAAAATGATCGCGTTTATGGTCGCGGCACATCTGATATGAAGGGTTTTATTGCAGTTGTGCTTGCCCTCATTCCAGAATTTCTCAAAATATCACTACAAAAACCCTTACATTTTGCTTTTTCTTATGATGAAGAAGTCGGCTGCATTGGCGCGCATTCATTAATTCACACCATGCAAAAACTAAACTTAAATCCCGCCGCATGCATTGTGGGCGAACCCACTAAGTGTGAA
>JABDEN010000040.1 GCA_013287025.1 Gammaproteobacteria bacterium
AACTTATAATTTTCATGCGATGCCAGTTGTTTTAGCCAATCAGGCTTTGGTTGGTATTGTGACCAGTCGAGACTTACGTTTTGAAACCAATCTCGATCAACCCGTATCCAATATTATGACGCCCAAAGAACGATTGGTGACGGTGAAAGAATCCACCGATCGTGAAATTGTTCGTAAATTATTGCAAAAACATCGCATCGAAAAAGTATTAGTGATTAACGATCATTTCGAATTATGTGGAATGATTACCGTCAAAGATATATTGAAAGATGAAGCAAAACCTTTTGCGCTAAAAGACAAGCACGGACAATTACGTGTCGGTGCAGCCGTAGGGGTGGGTAAAGAATCCGAGGCCCGTGTTGAAGCGCTCATCGCAGCAGGCGTCGATGTTATCGTGGTAGATACCGCCCACGGACACTCATTAGGTGTTATTGAAGAAGTGCGAAAAATCAAAAAGCAATATCCCACTATTTCAGTGATTGCAGGAAATATTGTGACCGCTGCTGCCGCAGAAGCGTTGCGCGATGCAGGGGTGGATGCGGTTAAAGTGGGAATTGGCCCAGGCTCCATTTGTACAACTCGCATTGTCACGGGGGTGGGCGTTCCACAAATTACGGCGATTCAGAATGTTTACCAGGTTTTAAAAAATACCGATATCGGTATTATTGCGGATGGCGGGATTCGTTATTCCGGAGATGTCTGTAAAGCGATCGCCGCAGGCGCTTCTGCCGTCATGATCGGAGGATTATTCGCAGGGACGGAAGAAGCACCTGGCGAAGTGGAGCTATATCACGGTCGTTCGTATAAAGCCTACCGCGGAATGGGATCCTTGGGTGCAATGGGAGCACGCCATGGCTCAAGTGATCGCTATTTTCAAGATAGTACGGCTTCCGTTGAAAAATTAGTGCCAGAAGGTATCGAAGGTCGAGTGCCATATAAGGGCAAACTTATTCATATCATCCATCAACTCATGGGCGGTTTACGTTCTGGTATGGGATACACAGGATGTCCTGATATTAAAACCATGCGTGAAAAACCTGAATTTGTGCTTGTGACAAGCTCGGGAGTGCGAGAAAGCCATGTACATGATGTTCAAATTACGAAGGAAGCGCCCAACTATCAATTAGGTGAAAATTAAAAAATGTCTATCGATATACATGCAGAACGAATTTTAATTCTAGATTTTGGTTCCCAATATACACAACTTATTGCAAGACGTGTACGTGAGCTTGGCGTTTATTGTGAAATTTATCCGTTTAATACGAGTGAACAAAGTATTTTAGATTTTAAACCAAAGGGGATTATTTTATCGGGCGGTCCTGAAAGTGTGACTGCAGAAAATGCATGGACTGCACCACCACTTGTTTTTACCTTAAAAATTCCCGTGCTCGGTATTTGCTATGGTATGCAAACCATGGCAGCGCAATTGGGAGGAAAAGTTTCTGAAGGAAATAATAGAGAATTTGGTTCGGCGGTTGTGAGTATCGTTGAAGTTTCACGTTTGTTACAAAATATCGAAGATAAAAGTAATAAATTGGATGTCTGGATGAGTCATGGTGATCACGTCTCGATATTGCCACATGGATTTAAAATCCTCGCGAGCACAGAATCGTGCGAAATTGTAGGGATGTTTGATGATGAGCGACAATTTTATGGTTTGCAATTTCATCCTGAAGTTTCACATACCAAAAAAGGGAAAGAAATTTTATCGCGTTTTATTTTGGAAATATGTCATTGCAAACCTTCGTGGACGACGCAAAATATTTTGAATGACGCCATACAGAATATTAAAAAAATGGTCGGTGAAGAACATGTCATTCTAGGTTTATCCGGGGGTGTAGATTCATCGGTAGTAGCAAGACTTTTGCAACGTGCCATCGGTTCGCAACTTACCGCGGTTTTTGTAGATACAGGATTATTACGTTTAAATGAATCGGAAGAAGTGCAGGAATTATTTCAAAAACATTTCGGCATGCACTTGATCGTGATTGATGCGAAAGAAAGATATTTAAAAGCACTTCAAAATATCGAAGATCCTGAAGATAAACGTAAAATTATCGGTAAATTATTTATTGAAATTTTTGAAGACGAAGCCAAAAAAATCAAAGATGCGAAATGGTTAGCGCAAGGTACGATTTATGCGGATGTTATTGAATCGGCTGCCGCATCTCAAAAATCGCATGTGATTAAATCGCATCACAATGTCGGTGGTTTACCCGAAAAAATGCATTTAAAGTTAATCGAACCATTACGTGAATTATTTAAAGATGAAGTGCGTAAAATGGGCCTTGAATTGGGATTGCCTTACGATTTAATTTATCGCCATCCATTTCCGGGACCGGGATTGGCTGTCCGAATTTTAGGTGAAATAAAAGAAGAATATATTCGAAAATTACAATTGGCTGATGCTATTTTGATTGAAGAATTACATAAAAATGATTGGTACTATAAAGTGAGTCAGGCGTTTGTCGTATTTTTACCAGTAAAATCGGTAGGTGTGCTTGGCGATGCAAGACACTATGATCATGTGGTTGCGATTCGCGTCGTTGAAACCATTGATTTTATGACTGCGCATGTGGCACATTTACCGCATGATTTTCTCGAGAAAATTTCTAATCGTATTATTAATGAAGTACCGGGAATTTCTCGCGTGGTGTACGATATTTCAAGTAAACCGCCTGCGACGATTGAGTGGGAGTGATTGGTTACTACGTCGTCCCGCGGCTTGTCCGCGGGATCCAGAATGGCTTAGCTGTTGCTCTGGATCCCGCGGACGAGCCGCGGGACGACGTAGACGCTATAACAGAGAACGTCTATATGTTTTCAAAATCCGATGAATTATTTATGCAACGCGCACTTTCTCTCGCAGAGGGGGCCGCGTTCAATCAGGAAGTTCCTGTCGGTGCGGTTTTAGTGCATGAGGATAAAATCATCGCGGAAGCCTATAACCGCCCCATTTCACTTTGCGATCCGTCAGCGCATGCAGAAATGCTTGCTTTAAGAAAAGGCGCATTGCATGCTAACAATTACAGGTTAATTAATACTACATTATATGTCACATTAGAACCGTGTTTAATGTGCGTAGGAGCGATTCATCATGCTCGAGTTAAACGCGTAGTTTTTGGGGCGTATGATAAGAGAGCCGGAGCAGTAGAAAGCGTTTTTCCAATTGGACACAATGAAAATTTACATCATCGTGTAATCTATGAAGGAGGATTATTCGAGACACAATCGGTTGCGTTGTTGCAAAATTTTTTTAAAACTCGAAGATAAAAACTAATAATTAGATCGGGAGTCCATTTTTCATGATATCATCCAAAGAACATTTTAAAATAGTTCCAAGATCCGAATATAAAGCGATAGAAAAAAATAATTTTGTCATTTTCACCTCTGATGAAGAAAAGCTTGCTTCGACTATCAAAGATCAAAAATTAAAAGATTATCTTTTAGATATTATGAAAAGAATGAATAATGGTTCTCATAGTCCAAATGGTGGTTGGTACGGACATATTAAAAGTACAGCAAATGAAGATAAGAGAATAATAACCGGTCTCGAACGTTATATCCAAGCGGCTCATAAATTACAATCCGAAAAAAATGGTGAAAGAGTCTCAAAAATTATTGGTCAACATGGATACGAAAGTTTCGTCAATGTTTATTCTGCTTTTTGGGATCAGTGCTATCGAAATATTTTTATTGCTTTTGCCGATAAAATCATGCAATTACAGCGAGATGAATTCGCGGAGGGGCGAGATAAGTCTTTTGTTTATGTACTTTTGCAATTAAAACAAGATAAGTTACTCACCAAATGGTTTGATGAAAAACAACGCCATGAATTGCATGTTAAAATTGACAAGGCTATTTCTCATATACGAACCCAAACGCATTTAACATCTTTTCAATTGGAAGCCATGGACGAAAGTCGCAGTGTTGAATTATATAAGGGATTAATTCGTAAAACTTATCAACTCGATGCATTACGATCTTTACTGGAAACGCATACGAATGCAACTTTATTAAAAACAAAAACCAAGGCAGGTTTATTGGCTATGCATACTTCGCATGCGCGTTATACGCATGTCCGTCCAGCGATCATGATTCAATATCTACAAAAATTAGATTTTTTTATGAGACGATACGATGAAATTCATAAAAAATCGCCGCTTTCTTTTCAAAAAGAACAAAAAGATCCTGTGCGTGAAATGTTATTATTAAAACAAGAAGAAATGCGTCAAGTCATTATCTTTCAACAAAAACTTTATGAAACTTATGGAAAAGATGATTTCATTGAAATATTACATCATGTTATTGAAAATGTAGATCAAAAAGATTTACCTTTGCAGGATTTATTTGAATATGATAAGAGCATTGATTTTTCATTATTTGCGTATGATCCAGAATATAAAGATATTCCTCCGAAAGTTTCAATGGCAGAACATAGTCAGTGGAGAAAAGAATATTTAAAAAATGCAAATCTTCTTAAAGATATCAAACCTTTAGAAGAAAAAAAGATAATGTTCCCTGATATTAAAAAAGAAACTCCAGGATTTGTTCCCTTGCAAAATCTATTTTTTGCTGTTGAAGATAAATTAATTAAAGTAAGAATTCCTGAAAAATTAAAGCATAATTTTTTAGAATTATTTAAAAAAGACATTGTGCAGTTTAAGGAGTTGGCAAAATATTTTAGTCCAGATAATGGTGAACGTAAGGATTTTTATAAAGTTAATCACTACCATAAAGATTTTGAATTTTTAATTCGACAAGTTAATGATGGTGGAGTCATAAATTTTTTAAGTTTATCCAAGACGTTTACAGAAGAAAAAATCAACTCATTAACAAGCCAGATATTCTTTTTCTTACCAAATAAATCTAATGAAAATGCTATCAATTATCTCAGAAAATTATCAAATGCATTAGCAGTTTTTAATGGCTCTTATGAGCAGGAAATAAAGTTATCTTTAAAAGTGATGCCAAATCCAAAACCAACTGCAACCCCTAAAGTTGAGGATGAAAAAAAACTTGTCTGGCAAAAGATATTTAATCCGCAATTAAAAACATTGCCAATGTTTAATAATTCTAAAGAAAAAGAAAAAAAATTATTTCTTCAAAGTGAGGTGAAATTGTCTGCGATAGAAATGATAGGTAAAAAATATCGTGATGTACTAAAAGAATCAAAAGCCAATTTTATTGATCAAGTGAAGAAAATTTTAGATTATTGGTTAGATTCTATTGTCCAAAGAAAACATGAGTTTGTTGGCGCAGAAGAGTCGATTAAAGAATTTATGGAAATTATTAATCAGATTATTTTGAAACTTAAAGATAAAAATCCGTATTTAATTATTAAATACCACTCGGTTGAGAAATATTTGGAAAAAACGGTAGAGAGAAGAATGTTTATAAAAGGAATGGGGTAAACCTTTCGCGTCGTCCCTAAAATTTAAACCCTCTTTTTTTAAAGGGCGTTGTTGCATAATTATCCCCTCACCCGCCGCACGAAAAGCACGTGCGTCGACCTCTCCCACAAGTGGAGAGGTGATATGATTAACCTCTCCACTTGTGGGAGAGGTCGGCGCGCTTTTTGCGCCGGGTGAGGGGGCGAGTATGCAACAATGCCGGTTGAAAGTGAGGATAGCTTTTTGTGTCTAAAGGACCCTTAGTCTTTTTGTTAAGGAAATCATATTTGATCGATGGTAAATCCAAAGGGCGCCCACCGTTTGCAAGTAGATTTTTGTGAGCATTCAATATTTGAATAGGACTTGCATCTATTAAACTATTTGCAATGGTGTAGGTAGAATCAATCTCATGCGTTGTATTTATCTTTTTTAGTTCAAGCATATCATCCTTGGCATATTCTAATTTAATTTTTTTATCAGGTGAATATTTCTCGTCTTGATCGTTGGATGAGGTTTCTCTCGACTTTAATTTATTTATTAAAAATTGTATGGCTGATTCGCCATATTGTTTTGATCTAATTCCTAGATAAATTAGCGGTCGACCAATGCAGAAGTAAGTGAGTCCAAGCGCAATCCCTGTGATAAGAAGAGGTGATAATATGGTTAGTATTGAGTAAGCTAAAGCTTTTTCGATAAAGCCATTGAGAATTGGAAGTGGCGGATTATTATTTTTGAGTTCACAAGAATCAATATTATATTCACTAAATAATTTATTATAATTTGATATTGTAAAATAAAATGTAAACCACTTCTGAAAATCTTCTGGCCCATCAAAACGAACCCACATATAGTTAGAATCAAAAAAATGATACTTATTATTTTTTTTGCAAAAACCAACGGCATGTCCTCTAAAACCCAAAGAAGTACCAAATAACTTAAGGAGATATACTGAATTTGGCTTTTCTTCGACTTTTTTTAATAGATCAGTGGCAATATTTGATATTTTTAAATAAAAGTGACAAATTGAGAGAGGTTCTCTTTCTAAGTCAACGGAATTTTTTATATTTTGATAATTATTAATATTGTTGGTAAGTACTGCTAAATGATTCCAATAAAAATATTGCTTTCCCATCGCTGAATCTAATGGGATAGGCTTAAAGGGAGGAGCAAGTTCTGAAGAAATGCCGAAAGGATTTTTGTTTTTCAACATACTCGTTGTCCATTGAAGAAAATAACCTAAGCATTCTCCTCCAGAGGTACCTAGTCGCGGGTCAACTCCTTGATTAACCGGCAACATAATGGTTCCCTTAAATTCAGTTTCCGTTTTTTCATACAACGAATCTCTTTTTTGAATTGCTTTTTTAAATTGATGAGGATTATTATTTTGAAAATATTTGAAAATTTCTGTGTGCCAGCTCATTTTTTCACAAATGGTTAAGCATTTTTTTAATAATAATTGATAACTGACATGAGTAATAGGTGCTTTATGTTTTTCAGCGTTAATAGATTGAATTAATTTGTCGATGTCTGGTTTTTTGGGTAAAACAGCAATCTTTTCGAATGCGTTTAATAATTCATGGAGATAGGTTTGTTCAGCTAAAGAGAATTTACGCGAGTTTTTTTTATTTTTTAATGTGTCAATCAGTTCAAATACATTTGGCATATAATATTCCATTTTTAATTATTGTAAATTTATTTCAAAAATATAATGGATTAAATGGGATAAAGCAATTATTTCTGGATAAGTCGCTGGTTGGTTTTACGGTGTTGAACCATGAAACTTAAACTTACCGTTAGGTTAGTTGGAGTAATTCATAACGTAAATATGAAGCCATGGATGTTGGTCCATACCACAAATTATGACGGTAGTCGTCAAGAATGTAGAATGATGTAATTGTCCGTCATCGCTAGCCGCAAGGCCGTGGCGATCCAGAGTGCCTTCTGGATTGCCACGTCACATAAAAATCATGTGACTCGCAATGACGACTTCTTATTTACAACAATTACTTGTCATGCCAGCGTGCTTAAACAGAGGGCTCTACATAAGTCAAAGAACCCGTCGTCCCGCGGCAAGTCCTAAGGGATCCAGAGCAGCATCGTAGGGCTTTCTGGATCCCGCGAATAAATCGCGGGACGACGGTTATGTGGAGACCTCTGTTTTTCAAAGAGGGTTTAGCTTTACCGGACATCAGTGAAAAATGCTTGCATGACATAACTTTAATTATGAATTTTTTTGAATTCATGACTCGGGGTTTGTTGATGTTGCCATTTTGATTCGTACTCATCCAATAAAGGAAGGATACGGTTATCGGTGGGTACACATCCAATACCGTTACCAAATTCGTGTCTTGGAAAACCTTTATTAAACGCTATTAATAAAGGATTCGCACCATTCTCTAACAAAATTTTTGCTGACTCAAAACAATTATTGCGAATTGCAAAATCGAGTGGGGTGCCTTTTATATCATCCACTAAGTGAATATTTGCCTTTACATGAAGTAAGTGTTGTATTGCATAGGGTCTATTATTTACAATTTCTTCGAATAAGAGATCATCTATTTTTTTTTGTTGATAGGATTCAAGCTTTTTAATTTCTTTCGTATCAATTTCAATTTGGTATTTGTTAAAAATCAATTTACGTTCGTGATCCTCCAGTAACTTAAGAATTCGAAAATCTTTATTAAAGTTAAGCCAAACAATTTTTCCAAATTCATCTCTTGGAATTTTACCAGATTTATTTTTTTCGAGTGTTTTAGCACCATTTTTTAATAAAATCTCTGCTGCCTCAAAGTGATTTCTATAGATAGCGACGTGCAGCGGCGTATCGCCATTATAAGGTGAATCATGCGCATGAATATTTGCATTTGCAAGAAGGAGTTTTTGTATTCTATATGGTTTATTTGCTCTTACCGCTGTAAATAACCAATCGTCCAGACTTTTTTGTGAAAAAGGACTAAAACCATGAATGTCTCTATCATCAAATTTCATTTCATATTCTTTGGTATTAAGAAACATTTTATTTTTAATATTATTTTTGGAATTTTTTGTCTCCGCAAATACACTTAATGTTTTAAGCAAGCGTTGTTCGTTTTGTTCACTCTCTGTTTTTATATTCCGAATTTGAATTTTAATAAGGTCAGATATTTCTTTATTTTTTAGTATCTTTTTTTGATTTAACATCAACCATTTTTTATATGGTATCAAAATCAGTGGATTAAATTTTTGATCGATTTTTTTTAATTTTAATTGTAGTTTTTTCTGATTTTTTTTAAATTCATTTTCACTATTTTTCCAATGTTTAAGGGTAACTTGAAAATCCTCGCTATGTTTTGCTTCTGTTATTATCTTGCCATCTTTGATAGCGGCAATACAGGAATCTTGATATTTCTTACTTTCTTCAGTATGCAATTTATTTTCTAAAGATTTTTTATGGTAAAGCGGTTGAATTTCTTTTTGATATTGATCAATAAGATGAATTATTTTTTTCCTATAAAAATTACGTTGAATGGTAATCGCGACATGATGTTGTTGTTGATCGTGAATAGCAAAAGCCGTTTGTTGGATAATGTCAGGAATTTTAAGAATAATTTCTTCTTTTTTATCTTCGGGTAAATATGACTTGATTAAAGTTTCTTCCTGGTTTTTTGTCACTAATTTCTCATATTTATCTTTTAATTCAGAAAAACAGGTTTCTAATTCTTTGGTATAGGTAACTAATTCTTGTAAAGCATATTTGCCAGTGCATTTGTATTGATTTTGTTTAATCTCTTGATTGAATATGGGACTATAAGCAATTCCTTTCACCGCATGGGCTGCGTCCAGTGCTTTTTCAGAATAGATACGACCATCTGGAAACATCACAGGATCGGTTATTTCAGTCACTTTTTCTTTGGTAATAGGACATTCAGGCACTTCAGTATTGGGAGAGCGAATAACAGTTGCGGTGTTGCTAAGCATGTAATTATTTCCTTATATTATTATTTATGTTGAACTTCCATTGGCGTAAATTAAATTAAAACAATAACATTGTCTACAGTTCATTGAGCATTTAAAAAATATAATGTAGTAAATGAAATAAACCAAAAATTCCAATGGACGCGCAATAAAGAAAAATAAACCACAACCATTTTTTTATCATTAGTAACCTATTTTTTCTGTGATTTTGCCGCGAAAGAGTTTATAGCTGTAATAAGTATAATATAATAACGGTGGCAGCATAATGCAGGCGCCGATTAGCATAAATAAAAGGGAAGAAGGAGGGGCTGCGGCTTCGAGATAGGTAATTTCTCGAGGAACGATATAAGGATAACAACTAATAATAAAGCCGAAATAACACATCAAAAACATGCCGATGGCGCACCAAAATGGGACATATTCATATTTCTTTTGTAATGCTTTCACATGCATGAAAAAACACCCGAGTGTGATCAGCGGTAAAATGGCGAGAAAAATCATGTGATGTGGATCAAACCATCGTGCTTTAATACTTTCATCCAGCATGGGGGACCAGATGCTTACCATCACAAAACCGAGAAAAATAACGTATTGAACTTTGCTGCTGATTTTAAAACTGGTTTGTTGTAGCTGCCCCGTCGTTTTAATAATCAGATAATTTGCACCTAGCAGCACATAACCAAAAATAAGCGCAATCGCGCACGCAATGCCGAAAGGATTAAACCATTGCTCGATTTGTGGGGATGCAATTTGAAACCCTTTGACAAAAGTACCAAGAATAAAACCTTGTGAAATGGTTGCAAAAATTGATCCGAGGAAAAAACAGATTTCCCATAAACGTTTTGTTTTCACGGCTTTTAAACGAAATTCGAAAGCAACACCTCGAAATAAAAGTGCGAGCACCATCATTAAAAGTGGAATATACATGACAGGTAAAATCGCGCTAAATGCAGCAGGAAAAGCGCCATAAAGTGCCGCTCCGCCGAATACGAGCCAAGTCTGATTACCATCCCACACTGGCAGAATGCTACTAATCATCAAATCGCGTTCATATTCATCACGAAAAAATATCGATAAAATCCCAATGCCTAAATCAAATCCACCTAAAATGACGTACATAATGACGCCGAAAGCAATTATTCCACACCAAACTAAAGGTAGTAGTTCCATTATTTGGACTCCGAGAGTGGGGTAGGCATGTATTGAAAGGGTTGGTGAGGCTCTTTGTCTTCGGTGCCTGTTGGACCTTTGCTAATGGTTTTATGTAGAAAATAAAAATAGAACACACCAAAAATAATTCCATACACAATGAAAATTAGGATAAAAGAAATCATTACGTTCGCGAAGGTCACATGAGAAACCGCATCAATCGTGCGAATTAATTGATAAACTACCCAAGGCTGACGACCCATTTCTGTTGTGATCCAGCCACACCAGAGGGCGATAAAACCAAGTGGTGCAGATAAAACAGCGGCTTTCAAAAACCATCGTGTTTCATAAAGACGATTGTTGAAACGAAGATATAGCGCAATCATGGCAAATAACAAAATGAGTAAACCAATGCCCACCATCAGGCGGAAGCTAAAAAACACAGGAAAAACAGGCGGTTGATCAGCGGGTGCCACCGTTTTTAATCCGGTTAATACACCATCCCACTCGTGAGTATTCAGTAATGCTGCAAAATGAGGAATGCTTAATTCCCAGTGATTCATTTGCGCTTTTTGATCCGGTATCGCAAATAAAATGAGAGGCGCACCTTTTTCTGTTTCCCACAGTCCTTCCATTGCCGCGGTTTTTAAGGGTTGTGTTTCGTGCACTTTAATGCCCGCGACATCTCCCACAAAAATTTGTATCGGTAAAATAATGAGAAGTGCAATCCATGCAAATCCAAAACAGATTTTCGAAAAATTAATAAATCTTTTTTGTAAAAGGTAGTATGCAGAAACACTGCTAATCACTAACGCGGCAGAAATATAGGATGCTAGCATCATATGTAAAAAACGCGGAAAGGTAATCGGATTAAAAACCACGTCGTACCAATTATTGACGATAAATTTGGTCCCATCGTTCATAAAACCGATAGGATGCTGCATCCACGAATTTGCAGACATAATCCAATAAGCAGAAAGTGTCGTACCGATGAGTACTAATAGCGTAGAAAAATAATGTAATTTTTTCCCGACACGATCCCATCCAAAAAGCATCACACCTAAAAATCCTGCTTCAATAAAAAAAGCCGTCATGACTTCATAAGTGAATAAAGGTCCGAGAACGCCGCCGACTTCTTTGGTAAAACCCGCCCAATTTGTCCCTAATTGAAATTCCATTACCACGCCAGAAACGACTCCCATCCCAAAAGTGAGCGCAAATATTTTGGTCCAGAATTTACAGATATTTTGGTACATTTTATTTTGGGTTTTTAACCACAACCCTTCCATAACCGCGAGAAACATGACAAGTCCAATACTAAACGCGGGAAATAAAATATGAAAACTAATGGTGAAACCAAATTGCATGCGAGAAAGTAAGGCAGTATCGATTATCATGATGGATCCATTACTTTTAAGATGAGAAGATTATACATGAAAAATGTGCTTTAATAAAAGTAGGAATGCCAGTATTCTCGATTGATGGAAATAATAATTGCATAATCTGTTATGCCAGCATGTTTTTCACTACTGTGCGATAAAAACATCTGTCATTCCCGCGGAGGCGGGAATCCATTTATAAAATTATATAGAACCCGAAATTAGTTACTTAATTTATCGGGAAAATTACCAATGGATTCCCGCCTACGCGGGAATGACAAGATTGCAGTAGTGGAAAACATGCTGGCATGACAACCGAGCACGGAGACGCTTATGCCCAAAAAAGGATATTTGTACGAAGAAATTGAAGTGCCCATATTCGTGACGCAGGCAACTATTCCATTTGAAGCAAAAAAACAGGAACAAGGATTTCGGCAATTATGTCTCGATTTACCGCGCATGCAGATGACTTTTGGGCGGCATGTTATTTATCCTACGAAAGATTTTAAAACGCATTCAGAGTTAATTGCATGTCTCGATCAAAAACTTACAAAACCTGGCAGGAAATTATTATGTAAAGTACATGACCAAACTGAAGTCGGGGTACAACGATTTTATTTACACCAATTATCTTGCCTTGATAATTTTGGATTGGTGACACCAGATTTTTTTGTCAATTACAGTTATTCAACATTGAATCACACACTTAAATTAGAAGTCATTTCTAAAAAGTTAAAAGGGGTATCTTTCGAAAATCCAGATGGCGAAAGATATCTTGCTGAAAAAAAAGCGTATGTTCGAACTATTACAAAATACAAAATACAACAAAACCAAATTAAAACGTCAAGAAAATTTTTTACTAATTCAGGTGTCATTGCTGGTGGATTAATTCGTACTTTTTTTCAAAATATTCTATGGGGAAATATCAAAATAGCAGATTTAAATAATCGTTATTTCATTACCTTTTGTTGTTTGCATTATATTCATTTATTAAGGCTTGAAAATCAGCGAATAAAAAATAATTCTTTTTGTCTTTTTTGGCAAGATCGAAATAAAATTTCACAAAATATAAAAAAAATTGAAAACTATGAAAAAATGATTAATCAATTAAAAAAGGAGGATATCTCCTCCCTCATGGAAAATATTTTTAACGATAGACATTATCTTAAAAAACTAAATCATCGTTTCTGACGAGGAATCTCAGGGGTATTTTTTAAATTATCATTATTTTTCGAATAATAAAACAAGTGAAATGGATTAACCTCTCGTTTTTTAAAGCTTGGGGAAAAATCAAGGATTGGCTGAATGTAAGGTGCTTGAATGCAATATTTTAGTATCAATTTACCCATATCAGAAGGTAATAAGCTTTGAAGTACAAAGAATTTGGAAAGATAAATCTGTTGGATAGTAAGAATGATATTATCAAAAGTATCTGGAAATCGTTGTTTTAATTTTTCGACCGTGTCCAACAAATTGTCTTCTAGAAATGGGATAAACAATTCTGGATCTTCTAAAAAATTTTGCTGAAAATCGTTTGAAATTTTTTTATCGTCCGTCACCATTGCTGCATGATAAAATATATCATTCTGGAAATTCAATAATTGAGGTTTCATAGCTATAGAATAAAACATCTTTTTAAACCAGATGATTGCATCCTTAAACTGAAGATCCGCAGCTTTTCGATAATAATGAATGGCTTTAGCAAAATCTTTTTCTGAATAATAAATCTTTGCAAGCTTTAATAATGATTCAGGAAGAAGAGATTGATGGTAATAATGTAATGCTATTTTAAGGTCTTTAGAAACATCTCTTCCAGTTTCATATCGCTCTGCAAGTGCGAATTGGGCGGTGGGTTCTCCTCTATCCGCCGCTTTTTGGTAATATTCTAGCGCTTTTTTGGAGTTTGCTGACACACCTTTTCCTGACGCATACAAATAACCAACAAAATATAATGACAGTCGGTCATTTAATTTTGCCGATTCTTGAAAATAATAAAAAGCGGTTTGATAGTTTCTTGGCACTTCAGAATTTCCCAACGAATAAATCGCTGCCATTTGCCGAAAAGCCTCACTAGTGTATCCATTTTTTGCAGCAGCATTGTAATATGAAAGTGCTTTTGGGAAATCGATTGGAATAGTTGATCCACCATATTGATAGATATATCCCAAATTTTTTAAAACAAATCCTTCATTCGGTGATTTTTTAAGGGCTTTTAGGTAGTATTCCAAAGCTTTGTCGATGTTTTTCGGGACCCCTTTACCATTAAGGTATAGGGTGCCCAAATTATTCATCGCAAAAACGTTTCCTTCTTCAGCCGATTTTTGATAATAATATTTTGCTTTTTTATAATTTGGCGGAGACATTGTGTGATACATAAATCCAAGATTAAATGAAACATTCCCTCCTAATTGGATATAACAGTTTTCAGCTTTATCGTATTGTTTATTTTCAGCATACTTTCTTGCTTTTTTTTCTAATGTTTTAGAAGCTACGTGCGCGAACATATATGCTCCATTATTATTTTAATAAATATTGTAAAATCTCTTTCGAAATAAATTCTATCGCATATTGTTTAACACGAGATCCGCGATACGGAATAGTTTTCTTGAATTGCTCAATATGATTATTTTTTTTAAAAATAAATTCAAGAGAAGTTTCATTCGCATTTTTATTTTGCCAAAATTCCTCTAATCCCCTAATTTCTATTTCTGAATGAGGTTCATGCACAAATTGAATATGAGAAAATGTGTCCGGGGTTTTTAGCGTCGATTCTAATATGCCACCCGTTGCGTAATCAGTAATTTTAAGCGGTAGTGGTAATGTTTTTAATTTTTCTCGCAATATTTCTGATGCCGTTTTTGACCCATCTTCAAAAATATAAGGTTTAACCACCTCAGTTATTTTTGGAACGAGTATCTTAAAATCATCAAGGTTTTTAGAAAATAATTTACATTCAACATAAGGGTAACAAATACGATACCCTGTTTCACAATCATAAGCGTGGGTGAGGGCATCTAATTTCTCTGCAATTTCCCCTTCACTGACACTAAATAATAACCATTTTTGAAAATAAACATTTTGCGGAAAATGTAATTTTTTTAAAGTTGGAATAACCATATCGGCAAGCATGGGAAAGCATTCAAATGGTGGCCCTGGCAGCATGAATATCCGTTGTTGACCATGTTCTATGATGCATCCTGCGGCGGTTCCGTTAGGATTCTGTATAATACTCGATCCTTCTGGAAAGAAAGCTTGTTGGCGATTCGATTCCGGAAAGTTATGGTACCCTATACTTTTCAACCGATTGACAATTGACTCCCATATTTCAGCATCAAAAATTAATTCCTTATTTAAAGCGCGAGAGAGGGCATACCTCGTGAGATCATCAGAGGTAGGACCTAAACCCCCCGTGATAATTAATGCGGCGTGTGATCCTAATAAAAAACGTATGGCGGCTTCAATATCTTCTATGTTATCGCCGGCAACCATGTGCATACCCACCAGCATTTTTTCGTTGAAAAGTTGCTGGGCGATTT
>JABDEN010000041.1 GCA_013287025.1 Gammaproteobacteria bacterium
GCAGGAAGAGGGAGTGAAGATTCGATCAATCTTAAACTTTCTTCTTCATATATTTTAAATTGTTGTAACAAAACATTGACGTTTGCGATTTCGAAATTATATTTCGACATTTCAACTTCATTTTGATGGAAGACATCGCCGTAGGTTGTGACGCTACCATCCGAATTTTTAGCCCACACGAGATCATAAATATTATCTTTTTCTTGCAATGGCATTGCTAAACGTTCGAGTCCGTAGGTAATTTCGCCGGTGACAGGTCTGCATTCAAGCCCACCGACTTGCTGAAAATAGGTGAATTGGGTCACTTCCATGCCATTTAACCATACTTCCCAACCCAATCCCCAAGCCCCAAGGGTCGGTGATTCCCAGTTATCTTCAACGAAACGAATATCATCAATTAAAGGATTCACCCCTAAACTTTTAAGGGATGCTAAATAAAGCTCTTGAATATCGAGGGGAGAAGGCTTTAAAACCACTTGAAATTGGTAATAATGCTGCACTCTGTTTGGGTTTTCGCCATAACGACCATCGGTTGGTCTGCGGCTCGGTTGAACGTACGCAGCCCGCCAAGGCTCAGGCCCAATCGCGCGTAAAAATGTGGCGGGATGAAACGTACCCGCGCCCACTTCCATGTCATAAGGTTGAACAATGACGCAACCTTCATTTGCCCAAAAATTTTGCAATGTGGCGATCATGCCTTGTAATGTTTTGACGTCGTTTTTCATGCGATGATATCTCCGGTCGAACCCGGAATTATATAACTCTGTGGAAATAATAGGAACTGTAATTAGCAGCTGTTGCTAAATACCCCGTCTTCAGCTATGTCATGCCAGCTAAAAGCATGCTGGTATGACACATAGTTGATGCTGGTTTTGCAACTGCATAAAATTACAGGCATAATTTCAGTTTTTAAAGAGAATCTGTATGGATATAAATATTTCAAATAATTCATTTCCTAACTTTAGCAATATTAAATCTGAAACCATCGAACCCAATTTAAAAAAATTGCTCGCGAAAAATCGAGAAAAATTGCAATTTTTATTAAAAAATAAAAATACGACTTTTCAAAATTTAATGCTGCCTTTAGAAGCAATGGATGATGAACTTTCACAATTTTGGTCGCCCATTTCACATTTACATTCTGTGATGGAATCTGAAAAATTACGCGAAGCTTATAATGCGTGTCTTCCTATCTTAACAGAATATAATACGGAGATGATGCAGAACGAAACGCTTTTTAATGCGGTAAAAAAAATTTCCGAAAGTCCTGATTTTCAAACATTAGAAGATGCAGAAAAAAAAATTATTGAAAATAGTTTGCGAGATTTTCGATTAGCAGGTGTGCATTTACCTTCAGTTGATAAAGCAAAACTGGGTGAACTTCAAAAAAGATTAAATTCGCTTTCTACAAAATTTTCAGAAAATTTACTTGATGCAACGCATGCCTGGGATTTGCATATTACTGATGCCAATATGCTCATGGGACTACCTGATCAAGTGATTAAAATTGCCGAGCAAAATGCGAAACAACGTAATGAGCAAGGTTATGTTTTTACGTTAGATCATTCGACTTATGCCGTGGTCATGAAAAATCTTCATCACCGTGAATTTCGCTGGTTAATGTATCAAGCTTATGTTACGCGTGCGTCTGATCAAGGCCCAAATGCGGGACGTTTTGATAATACAAAGATAATGGATGATATTTTAAAAGAGCGATATGAACTCGCAAAAATTTTGAGTTTTAAAAATTTTGCGGAATATTCATTAAAAACGAAAATGGCTGCTTCCCCTGAATTAGTCATGACTTTTTTGATGGATTTAGTGGATCGTTCGAAAAAAACATCTATTGCTGAAATCGAGGAATTACGCACTTTCGCAAGAAATACTGACGGTATTGAATCATTAGAAGCATGGGATGTTGCATATTATAGTGAAAAATTACGCGTGGCAAAATTTGCTTATTCTGAAGAAGACATTCGTCCCTATTTTCCGATCAATAAAGTGTTGACGGGTATGTTTCAAGTCATCAATAAATTGTATGGATTAACAATCAAAGAAAAATGTAATGTTGATGTTTGGCATCCTCACGTACAATTTTTTGAAGTGTATGATAAAGACGATAATTTACGCGGCTATTTTTACATTGATCTTTATTCCCGACCACATAAACGCGAAGGGGCGTGGATGGATGAATGTCGAGGAAGAAGAAAATTACCTGACGGCACTATTCAATTACCCATAGCCTTTCTAACGTGTAATTTTACACGACCATTAGATGAAAAACCTGCTTTATTAACTTTCGATGATGTCGTGACGTTATTTCACGAGTTTGGACATTGTCTTCACCACATTGTGACAAAAGTCGATCGTACGGGTGTTGCGGGAATTAATGGTGTACCCTGGGATGCGGTAGAATTTCCTAGTCAATTCTTTGAATTTTGGTGTTATGAAAAAGAAGTTCTGGGTATGATCTCTTCGCATTTTGAAACAGGATTACCTTTACCTGATTCGTTGTATCAAAAACTGCAAGCCGCGAAAAATTTTCAATCAGGTATACAAATGTTACGCCAACTTGAATTTGCATTATTTGATTTTCGTATTCATAACGAATATAACCCACAAACGAAAAATTTTATCCAAAAAACATTGGATGATGTACGAGCGGAAGTAGCGGTATTTAAAACGCCAGTTTTTAATCGTTTTCAAAATAGTTTTTCACATATTTTTTCTGGCGGTTATGCGGCGGGATATTACAGTTATAAATGGGCTGAAGTATTATCTGCTGATGCTTTTTCGAAATTTGAAGAAAAAGGCATTTTCGATCAACAATCCGGTTCAGAATTTTTAGCCGTCATCGAAGCCGGTGGCGTCAAAGATCCGATGGATTTATATGTCGAATTCCGCGGCCGGAAGCCGACGGTAGATGCGTTGTTGAAATATAGTGGGTTGTGAGATTAAATCGCGGCGGGATTTTTTAATTCCTCTCTCCCGTTTACGGGGAGAGGAGTTGGAGTGAGGGTTTGTTGTCTTCAAAGTAATGTATGTATCATTAAAAATAATTACATCATTAAAATATTTAATCCCACATGATCAATCAAATTTAATAATCTAAGCGCAATTGAATTAGGTTTCCTATCACCTTGCTCCCATTGTTGAATTGTTTTTGGTGTAGTATTTAAGTATGCAGCAAAAACGGGTTGGCTCACGTGAAAGCGATTCCGTAATTTTCTCAATTGGTTTGGGCTATATAATTTAATTTTCGGCAAACAAAGTGAATCAAAGTTTGACATGGTTACTTTGTCAACTAATCCTATATCATGCAAGTCTTTCATCGTGTCATGCATAGCATCGACAATTTTATTTGGTTCTTTGCGTTTAATTAATTTCATAGTTATTTACCTCAAATAAAACGTTTTCTTTAAGGGCGTGTTGAATTTCTTTGTCTGTGTAAGAAAGCAATTTTTTCGAAACTTCTTTTAAGGATTGTTTTTGTGTGCTATCAATATTTTCCATTTCATTTTTTGAGAACCCATAAACAAAAAAAGCTTTTTTATGCTCGATAAATGCAATAATGACACGCTTTCCTCCTCTTTTGCCGCGTCCATCGATAGCGATTCTTTTTTTATATAAACTCCCACCAAGCCCTGCGCCCTTTGAGTTTTGCTCCATTTCGAGAATTGCAGCTAAAAGGACTTGATCAGAGACGCCTTGATCTTTAGCCCAGTTTTTAAACCACCTTGTTTTGTATGTTTTCATAGTACCTCTTTGAAGTATACCTCAAAGAGGTATGGATAGCAATGTTACTTTGTTTCTATAGTATTATCAAGATATTGAATGATAAAGATAAATGATGAGATTACGCTTTTCTCGCGCAAAGCGTGGTGAGATTTTTCCGCGGCCGGAAGCCGACGGTAGATGCGTTGTTGAAATATAGTGGGTTGTGATGATGTAAAGTAGGATGGATTAGAGGCGTTTTTTAATGTCTCAGCGTCATCGCGAGGTCATAGGCCGTGTGGCGATCCAAGGAATATCTTGGATCGCCACGTCCTGCTTCATTGCAATTTATTTAGTAGGTTTTCTTTTCAAAACTTCTTCTCCATTTTCTGCAACGAATGCCGCAGCTTCTGATTGAAGACCTTTGAAATGTTTTTCAAAATCGCTACATCTTTTCTTTGAAAACATACCTGATTGAGATGCAAGTCGATTACATTGATCGATGAGCGGAGAGGTATCGACTGAAGCTGTCTTTTTATAAAAATCGATGATTTTTACAGGATCAATAAAATTTTTCGCAACTTTAGCAAACTCAAAAGCACGTGGATCGCTTGCAAGTCCTGCTTTATTCTCATCTCCAGCGGATGATAAATCTCTAAGTGCGTGAATTAATATTTCAGGATTGGTTGTAAAAACTGACTCGGGGCGAATAATACTTAATGCAGCCCTTTCATGATCAATACTCACAAAATGAAGCGTGCCATCTTTTGCTTCGATAACAACCATGTTTGCGAGTTTGGTGTCATAATATTTTCCTACCATTAAATCGAAAGCTAATGATTCGCCTAAGCCTTCTACGGTAACTCCTTTTTCTAACATTTTTTTCAACTTATCCGTTCCATGCGAACGTACGAAATTTTCAACGTCTTTAGCATTAGGATGCTTGTGCGATAACGTGTTAAATTGCGCGAGAACAGCGCTAAGAGGTTCTTCTAAAATGAGGGTTTCAGGTTGACGAGGATTAATTAACTTAGCAAAATTCCCAATCATGAATTCCGTCAATAATTCATCGGTGCTATGTGCTCCCTTAGCAAAATATTCTTCTCCTGTTTCTTCATTCTCAACGAAGCGACGTGAGGTCATCGTTCCATGAACGGGTTTGCTTGTATCGTGAAAAGCTGTTGATTTTCTTACAAAATCGGCACATTCAACGCCTGTTGGTTTTCCATAAATTTTATGTTCTCTCTGATTTTCATAAACTAATTTAGCAATAATGGCACTGGAGCCACCAATAAAAGCTATGCCGCCAGCATTTTCTGCAATATGGCGTAATGATTTTCTTAACATGTAATATTCCTCGAAATGATCTGAATTTCCAAAAGTGGGCATATTATATCCAATTTTGGAAGGGACTACCAGGTTTTTTGTGGCTTTTAATTTTAAGATTTGAGCAAAGTTTTTATAACCAATTGAAAGTAAAGTAAAAAAAGTGGGTTGGGTTGCGGCAAAAAAAGCCCAATCAATCCTACAAACTAACAAGATTAATGTTTTTTCATTTTTTTATATACATTGTCATCATTTCTTTTACCAATAATTTCAATTGAAAAACCAACGGTAGATGCGTTGTTGAAATATAGTGGGTTGTGATCATCACATTGTCATTCCCGCGGAGGCGGGAATCTATTATGAATGGATCTCCGCCTTCGCGGAGATGACAGAATAAAAGATTAATGTTTTTTCATTTTTTTATATACATCGTCATCATTCCTTTTACCAATAATCTCAATCTGAATGATAGTTTCTTCAAAAGAATAAATAATGCGATATTCTCCAATATCAGTCCTATATTTATTTTCATAACCGGTTAATTTAATACTATCATGCGGTCGAGGATTACTTCTTAAATCCCATAGTTTTGTAAATACTTGTTTAAATTGTTTCGGAAGTAGGGTCTTTAAGAAATCATCTGCAGATTTTGAGGTATTAATCAGCCTCTGTTTTGTCATTATTTTCTTCATCGATTATTATCCCTGCTTTTTTAGCATACTCTTTTAATCTTTTTTCACTTTCAACCGGCCCAAGGAAGCCTTCTTTTACTGCTTCCTCTGCTTTCACTCCCCAATAAAAATCCTCAAGATGGGATAATCTTTCGAAAGCATCGTATGAAATAAGAACGGCAGAGGGTTTTCCAGATTTTTCTACGATAATCGGTTCTTGATAGACCTTTTGCATGTATTCGCCAAAATGGTTTTTAAACTGAGTGGCATTAGTTTTCATAAAATTACCTGATTATGTAAATTTTAAATAAATTGCATATATTGTATATTTTAGCTAATTTGTACAATAAATCAAGTTTGTATGAAGTTGAAAGCCAATTATTTTTGTAAAATATTTTATAACCTTATGATAATTAAAGAAAAAATGATTAGACGAAAATATTATTTGATTAAAACTATCAACTTAAATGAGCATTATTTATTTTTTTAAACTAAAAGATTTTTGCTCGAGCAATTCAACATTGATACCTAGCTCTAATAATTCCTTATCTGAAACAATTAACTTATGTTTATTAAATTTGTCAATAAATTGAAGATAAAGATTATGCGGCATTATCCAGGCTTCCAATTCTTTATTCGAACTCTCTCGATAAAATACATGTCCAGAAAAATCCCAAACCGCCGGATGTTGAAATGCATCGTGACAGAAATCTCCTATGGTGCGTGATTTTACTATTCGATACAATTCTTGCAACAAATCACTGATTGAAATAACATTTTTTTCTTCCATGTGAATAGACGCTAGATTTTCTAAAATTAGTTTCTCAAATTCAATTAGTTCTTCCGAATTTATATCTGATAACTTTCTTTTATCTGGCGTTTTTTTAGATTCTATAGAGTTTATTTTTTGTTGAATTTCATTGGGTAACCCTTTCGGAAATAATTTTTTTATTAGTCCAACTTTGATTGAATAAGAAACGAAATTTCCACATGAAACCCCTTTGTTTTTGCTAAGTGCGACCTCTTCCTGGTTTCTCTTATATGCTCGAAAAGCCCGAAATAATTCAAATCGCTGTTTTTCCTCAATTTTTCCTTCATCTTTTTTACGCAGATTAACATTTACAAAAGGAATGGGAAGAATGTTAATCCCGTGCTTGTCCTTCCTTTTTTTTGCTTCTGAATATATAAGAGGATCTCTTAACGGATCCCATTTTACAACAGAATTAGCAATGTTTTCTCTAATTTGACCATCTTTCATGTGAAAAACTAAGGCGGTTCCCAAAGATAATCTTGGATTTAGTATATGTTGTATATCATGGCTACGCACACCCATTTGATGTTCGCTATCAACGGAGTGATAAACTTTCAAATTATTATAAATAAGCCCATGTATTGCTGTTGAAGCAATTTCATCTTGTAATTTATCTAGTTTTTTTTCCTTTAGTTTTCTTTCAAATTGAATAATGATATCGCCATCAGAAAGTCGAGTAATCATGGTTATTATTTCCTCGTTAATATATTTATTATAATCCTTTAAAAAAAATATTTAATGATTTCAATGTTTTCACTGGTATTTCCAAGATCAAGATAATAACTCTATGATAATTAATAGAAATTAATAATAGCCCAAAAAATGATCAAATATAGGGTAAATTATGTTAAAATAGCAAAACTTTAGCTGTTAATAAGGTGAGTTATGTTTAGGTACTTTAGTATTACTAAAGGAGATTCAGAAGAAAATAAAAAGGTGCAAGATTTGCTAAAATTCGATGAATTAAAATTACCAAGAAGCCAATCTTTTTATACATTTAACAATAGTTTTTCATTGGTGAATGAAACCCTAGGATCAGGTGCAGAATCGCGCGATGTGCGTTCTTTTAAAAATTCAATCACAGGAGAAGAAACTGCTGTAAAACGCGTGATATTTGAGGATTTAGATGGAGAAGAAGGTGAAAAACAAGCCTTAAAAGATGGTCAAGCGGAAGCTGTTTGCAATAAACTCGTTCATAAAACCGGAGAATTTTATAATACTAACCATGGATTTTATATCTTAATGAAAAAATTGCCCACAACAACATTAAGCCAATTATATTTTGAAGGGGATCATAAAATAAATTCTTATGGTGAATTCTTAGAGCTTTTTAAGTCGATCACCAGCGAAGTTAAGGGTTTGCATGATAAGAAAGTTTCTCATGGGGATTTACATGAGAAGAATATATTAGTAGATGCAAAAAATTCGAAAAGTGCTTTGTGCGATTTTAATAAAATAAAATTTAAAAATAATCGTGGTATGGCAGATGATGTTTATGAAATCGGTGCCTTAATCACTAAATTCGACACTTTAAATAAACTGACTGCGCTTTCAACGGATGAAAAAGAGAAACTTACTAAACTTGCGCAAGCGATGTGTATTTCAGAAAATTATGAATCAAGAATTTCTATTGCAGAGGCTCATCAATTTTTTGTGGAAGAACTTGAAAAAATAAATGAGCAAAATTATAAACCTTCTTTTTCATAATAATGCTAGTATTGCTTTGAATAGATAAATTATTGTTTCATCAAATCAAGGAAATAATATGGAAATAAAAACAGGACGTCACCCCAAAGCGCTACCTTATTTATTCTTAACAGAAATGTGGGAGCGCTTTGGATTTTATGTGGTACAAGGAATGTTGGTTTTGTATTTCACGCAAAGCTATGGATTCTCTGACGATGTTAGTTACACCATCGTCGGTGTTTTCAGTGCTCTCGCTTATATTTCTCCCATGGTTGGTGGTTTTATTGCAGATCGAATGTTGGGTTTTAAACAAGCGATTGTATGGGGTGGAATTTTTTTATGTGCGGGGTATGCTTTTTTAAGCGTTTCAAATCCAAGCAATTTTTATTATGCATTAGCAACCATCGTTATCGGAAATGGCTTATTTAAGCCAAATATTTCAAGTCTCTTAGGTGCGTTATATCCAGAAGACGATGCCGCAAGAGATGCGGGATTTACGATTTTTTATATTGGCATTAATTTAGGGTCTTTATTAGCAGGTTTTACTTCTGGTTTTATTAAAGATCATTTTGGTTGGCATGCAGGATTTGGTTTGGCAAGTGTGGGATTAATTGTTGGTTTAATTATTTTTGCATCGGGGTTTAAAAGCGGTGCTATCCAATATCAAAGTTCCTCTTATGTCGCTAAAAATATATTTTTAAAAAAACCGCTTATATTACTCTATTGCTTGATCGCGATACCGCTTCTCGGTTTATTATTACAAAATCAATTTTTGGGACAATGGCTTTTACCCATATTCGGCATATTTTTATTATTTTTTATTTTTATCCTCGCCGCAAAAGAACCGGAAGCCGTACGTAATCGTCTCATGATTTTAAATATTTTAATTATTTCCGCGGTTATTTTTTGGATGCTGTGGTTACAATTATTTTTCTCTGCCAATTTGTTTATCGATCGTCTTGTTAATAAAACCGTTTTCAATTTTGCCATTCCGACGACTGTTTTTTACGCGCTTGAAAGTGTTTTTGTGATTTTGCTTGGACCTATTTTTGCGTGGTATTGGATGTTTTCCAATCGTCATCAAATCAATTTTTCTCCGATGTTGAAATTTGTGATTGCCATTTTTTTCGTAGGCCTTGCATTTATTACGCTGGGAGCCAGTACTTTTACGAATGAACTAGTGAATCCATTGTGGATTTTAATATCATATTTTTTCATTACCATTGGAGAATTATTTTTATCTCCTATTGGTCTTGCCGCAGTCACTTTACTTTCCCCTAAAAATTTAACGGGGATGATGATGGGAATTTGGTTCGTGGCGTTGGGCTTTGGGGGACAATTTGCGGGGGTTTTGGCTAAATTATCCAGTATTCCAGATACCATCAAGGATATTCCTGGTCAGTTGATCATTTATCGCAAAGCATTTTTTATTTTTGCGATCATTGCATTTTGTGTTGCGGTAATTTTACTTATTGTTCAACTATTAGTCAGGAAGAAGTTGGAGGATAAGGTATAATTATTATGAGAGTTAAAATTCTCGATCCTATTCGGAGCGAATACCATGTTCGATGCCGATCGCCCAATTCAAAAAAGCGACCAAGATCGATTGGGGCGGGCGACTTTTGGCAAATATTTGGCGCGTGCCATTCTGGACCAAGTTAGCACGGAAAGTTTTACGATCGGTTTATATGGTGGAAGTGGGAGCGGCAAAACTTCCATCATTAATCTCATTTTGGAAGAATTGCATTTTGCATCGAACAACATGTTCGATCATGAAAAACCTATCATCCTGAATTACAGCCCTTGGAGTTATTCAGGACAAAATGCGCTGATTTATAGTTTCTTTCGAAGATTATCCTCTGAGATGCGTAATGCTGAATTTTTTCTTACACCCGAGAAAGATAGAATTATATATTTGCTGGAATTGTATATTTCTTTTTTCACACATAAATCCGTTCCAAAATCGTTACGCCCCAAAGTACGTTGGTACAATAAATTATTTAAGAAAAAAGAATCTTCTATTGGTTGGGAATCAGGACGTGATTTAACAAAAGTGAAAGCTGAACTCAATGAACTTCTCGAAGCGCAAAGTCATAAATTAATTATTTTCATCGATAATATTTCACAGTTACCGGCATCCGAAATTTTTCAGATTTTTCAAATTGTGAAATCCATCGGTAATTTTACGAATACGATGTATGTACTCGCACTGGATAAGGATCAAGTGTTAAGTATTCTCCCGAAAGTATTAGATGGAATAAATGCGTTTGAATATCTAGAAAAAATGGTGCAATTACCTTTTGATATTCCACCTATTTCTAAACAAGATATTGAAGCCATATTATTGGACCGCTTAGAAAAAGTTATTTTATTTGCGCCTGATGATAGTTGGGATGCGGAATATTGGGCGGATATTTATTATTCCACGTTAAAATACTTTTTTGAAAATTGCCGCGATATCACACGTTATATCAATACACTAAGTTTTAGTTTTATGCATGTCCGCGAAGTCGTCAATCCCGTGGATTTTTTTGCGATTACTGCGATCGAAGTATTTGAGCCTAATGTTTATAACGGCATTCGTGATAATAAAGATTTATTTGTGGAATTGTTTGATACGGTTTATCAATTTGATAAAGAAAAATTACATGAAGATAAATTGCGGATCGATGAAATTTTACAACGTGCTGAAAGAATGCCGCCTGAAATGTTGGAGTTGTTGTGCATTCGATTATTTCCACGTTTACGTAGCATCTACGAAAATTATCGCACACTGCCTCACTCAGAAATTATCGCGCGTAAATATAAACGTATTTGTACTTATGATTTATTTGAAGTGTATTTCCGTTTAAGTGTATCGCCTGGATTTATTAATGATGCAGAACTCGATACATTGCTTGAAATGACAAAGGATCCGACTGGTTTTCAACTTGCATTATTACGTTTAAATCAAGATGAACGAATTTTAAAATTACTCGATGTATTAGATAGTATTGCAGTACATCGTATTCCACATCAAAACATTGCAAATGTCATCGATGCTTTTATTGATACTGCAGATTTATTTCCGCAAGGCACGTTTGATCCTTTACATTTAGAAACTCCGCAGCGCGTGCATCGCATCATTCAACAATTATTAGGTGCATTTGATACTTCAGAAAAAAGATTCCATATTTTACATTCCGCCATTAAGCATTCTGTTAATAGCTTATATATCATCGTGTATGAAATTGCCATTCAAAGCGCACAACATGATGAAAATGAAGAAACATTTTTGGCGCCTGAAGAACGTGATTATTCGGGCGGACAATTAGTCGAATTAAAATCGGTGACGATTGAAAAAATAAAATCGTGGGCCAAAATCGGCAGATTGATTGAACATCCTCGTTTAATTCCCATTTTATATGCATGGTTTTGGTGGGGTAAAAAAGAGGATTGCCAACATTATGTCAGTGAGGTGGTGAAATCAGATCGAGGATTATTAGCTTTTCTACAAGCGGCATTTAAAAATTCTATTTTGGATGCGATGAAAAATGAATCGATGAATCCAAATTGGAGAAAAGAATTAAAAAATGTGGAATATTTTATTTCGACAGATGAATTAATTCCACATGCGACAATGTTATTTGAGGACGAATACTTCGTAAAATTAAAAGAACCCGAGCAATTGGCATTATTGATTTTTCTCAATTTAGTTAAGCCCGGGACGGTCAAAAAATTTGGTGATGTTTCGGCTTCATGATAAAATCCTCCCATGAAAAAAAATCATCGACACTTTTCATTCTCCGATCAAATTTGCATTACCATTGATAATGCTTTACGTGCTGTTTCCAATCAACCCAAAGTCACTGATCGCGTTTATCCCGGTCTTTCTGAAGCCGAAAATCCCTTAACAGATACTGAGCGTAAACACGCCGCCGCTTTGATGCGAGTGAATCATGCTGGAGAGGTTGCAGCGCAAGCGCTTTATCATGGCCAAGCCTGGACCTCTAGAAGCGCGGATCTCAAGGCGAAAATGCACACTGCCGCCGTCGAAGAAGGTGATCATCTCCATTGGTGTTATACGCGTTTAATGGAGCTGAATAGCCATACCAGCTATTTAAGTTCATTTTGGTATGGTGGATCGTTTGCTATCGGTTTTACTGCGGGTTTGTTGGGAGATCGATGGAGTTTAGGTTTTTTAGCCGAAACAGAACAGCAAGTCGTCAAGCATCTCGATCATCATCTTGAAGCATTGCCCAAAGCAGATAAAAAAAGCCAACAAATTTTGCAGCAAATGCAAATCGACGAGGCACATCATCGGGATGACGCCATCGCGAGCGGGGCCGCGGAATTACCGCAGCCTGTTAAAATGCTCATGCGGTTTTTATCCAAAGTGATGGTGAAGACGGCGTATTGGATATAATCCGTCGTCTTTCTTGTCATGTCAGCTAAAAGCATGCTGGCATGACAGAAAAATTTAAAGCTCAGGAATCGAATAATAAAAACTTAAAGGTTCATTTACACTGTTTCTGTTTGCTTCTTGTGACAAAATCTCGCGCACGTCAGATAATGTCAAATAATCAATGCTATATTGAATGGTTCTTAAAAAATCTTTTACTTTTTCGAGCAGCGCTGGAGATAAATCCGTAACTGGCGCATTCTCTGGATATTTAAAATATTTTTTTAATGCATGATACATGCAGGAAAATTCCAATCCTAGGATCGCAAGGCTTACGGTTGGTAAACCTAAATATAAGGTAATTTGATGCACATGATAATCGGCATTATCTAATTTATTATTAGGATTAGCATTAGCAAGTTCTGTAACATTATTTTTTTCAAATTGAAATAAGAGTCCCAAACCCGCACTCGTTCCAGCAACAGCCAGTGTACCAGTGATGAGCGTGCATAGAATTAAATATTTTTGACGATATTTTATTTCACGATCGACTTCCATTAATAATTTTTTGGGAAAAAGCAGTGAATTTTCGTTAACTTCTTGATTTTCGTTACATTTGAAAAATTGAAGGCAAGACCTAAGCATTTTTATATCCTTATAATTATGTTTTAGACATTTATTTTAAGAAAAGCTTTTAATCATATATTCTTGTTTTTGATCTGTAAACTGAAATACGCAATTAAGTCTTGTTATGGTTGTTAAAAGATACTTAAAAATTCTGTCATCTCCGCGCAGGCGGAGATCCATTCATAATGGATTCCCGCCTTCGCGGGAATGACAGCTATGTCATGCCAGCATGCTTTAAGCTGGCATCCAAAAGGCCCAACTGGATGCCACCGCGCGCGGACGCTCGGCTGGCATGACAAAACGTTTTTTCAAAGAGGGTAATTGTTATTTACTACCTCAATTTAAGTACACAATCCTCCACTGTTTTACTAGACTGATCAATCAATGCATTCGACATTTGCGTTAACATGACTTCATCAAAACTTTTGATATTTGCTAATAATGTTTGGCAATAATCTTTTGCACCTTTTGCTGTGCATCTTTTTTTAAAGTTGGGATCCATCATATTATTAACCAATTGCTGGATAGCTTTTTCTGCCGTATTGAGTGGAGTTTCGCGGGTTGTTGTGAGTGGATAGATTTCCGGGAATAATTTTTTCACGATAAAACTTGCGGAATAAATATCTTTGCAATAATGATCACCAAAGGTATGAGGATCTTTATATTCTGGTGTACAAGGAAAATCAAACCATCCGTCCGGTATTCGTCCATCTTTTTTATGTGCACCACCAAAATCAATAATTTCCATCGTGAGCATATAAGTATTTAAAATAATATTAGCAGCTTTGATATCGTTATGAATTCTCATATGGATATGTAAATTACTTAAAGAATCAAAGCCACTAATAAGGCACTGCAGTCGCTTAGCAAATTCGAGAGTCAGTAATTCTTGTTCGGAAAATTCTGATAAGGCTTTTTCTTGCAACCAATTATAAACAATATGCACATTATTATTTTGAACAAAATAAAAAGAATGTCTGCCACTAAACTGATTATATTTCACTTCATTTTTGGCAAGTCTCCTATTAGGATTATTTAATTGTTTGACACAATAAGTAGGATTTTTTTCATCTAAACTCACATAACCTTTAGTGACTTTACCCATACCGCCTTTCAATGCATTTTCATTCTCCTTAGTATTTAGAGAGCCATCATTGCTTGCATAACTTCTTCGTATATTAATTTCCTCTGATTTATAGGGATCCATGAAAAGCTTCTGTTGATTGCTAAAAGTAATTTCTTTTTTTTCACTATGTTCAATCACAGGATCATTATCTGCAAGCGTATATTCGAGTGGTGTTGGTAATTTTTCAGTGACGATATGTAAAGCTTCCTCCATTGATTTCGGGTTAAATAATTTATTTTGAATTAATTCATCTAAAATAGGATAAAAACGACGTAAGTTGAGTAATGTCAATGTAAATAAAGATTTTATCTGATCGATATAAATAGGAATGGTAACTTTTTCTAATAATTGTAAGGTAGATAAAAATGATTTGCGCCAGGAAATATCATTATTTCCTACATAAAGATCAATAATTGCCTGGTCTACGACATCTAATTTTTTTAAAATTTCAAAAAAAGCAGCGCATTCTTCACTCGAAATAACTTGATGAACCATTTTATCAATTAACTTTTGATTTTGATTTAATAATTTGTATTCATCGAGTGTTTTTATGGTATTTGTAAAATCATTCAAAAAACCGCGCTTACATATATAGTTTAATATATCGTCGTTACATATCGAATAATCTAGCAATATTTTTAGTAATGATAGTTTTTCATCACTCAAATAGTCTGCTTTGATCAACAATAATAAAGTTGTTTGGTTGAGTTTTTTTGCCGCTAAAAATAATTCGATAGATTTATTCAATGAATAAAACCCGTCACACTTTTCTATAGATCCTAAAATTTC
>JABDEN010000042.1 GCA_013287025.1 Gammaproteobacteria bacterium
ATATTCTCCTGGGTAATATTATTTTTTTTCCTAAACTCCTTTGCCTATGCTCAAATTCCATTAAATCTTACAGAAGCAGAACATTTAGCTATTTCTAGCGCACCTGAGTTGAAGCAACTACAAGCAAATGCCGATTCATTAGAAGAACAAGCGATTGCCGATCGACAATTATCAGATCCACAAGTAGTTGTAGGAGCAATTAATGTCCCAACGAATTCATTCAGTTTTTCACAAGATGAAATGACAATGGTACAGGTTGGTTTACAACAATCTTTTCCAGCAGGACATTCTTTGGCAATGAAATCGAAAAAGACCAAGTATCTAGCAAAAGCAGAACGACAAAAAATACAAGAACAAGCAGTAATGCTATTACGAAATCTCCGAGAAACATGGCTTGATCTTTATTATTGGAATCAGGCAAAAATTATTATTCGCGAAAACCTTTTGTTATACGGACGATTAGTAAAAGCAACTGAATCTCAATATAGTTCAGGGAAAGGAACAGAATCTGATGTGTTACAACTACAAGTTGAACTTTCTCGGTTAAATGATCAAAATGTTCAAGTTGAGCAGAGAATTGATATATTAAAAGCACAATTAGGTCGCTGGATAGGTTCAGAATCTGCCAATCGTCCTTTATCTAATATGTTGCCGCACTGGCAAAGTCCTCCTTCAATGAATGTGTTGCAGACCCGACTCATTCAACATCCGCTTTTAAAAGTTGATACGGCAAATATCGAGGCTGCCCGCAATGAGGTGGCTTATGCTAAGGAACAATACAAACCTGCATGGATGCTTGATGTAGATTATGGATTTCGACAAGGCACTATGTCTGATGGATCACCTCGTTCAAATATGGTGACAGCACAAGTGACTGTCGATCTTCCCATTTTTCCTTCCGAACGCCAAAATCGTCGGCTTCGCGCGAGTTGCCATCAGTTAGAGGCAACAGAATTAGATAGAGATGTACATTATAAAGATTTATTAAAAGAACTCAGGGTCCAATATGCGATTTGGGAAAGTTTTACTAAACGCGAAAATCTATATCGACAACAATTGATGCCTGAAGCAAAAGAAAATTCAAAAGCGGCATTATTAGCCTATCAAAATGCAACCAGTGATTTAACAACAGTATTACGTGCTTATAGTAATCAATTAACCATACGATTGGAGCAAATTCAAATTCACGTAGAACGTGCTAAAGCTAGAGCTGCCTTATTGTATCTAGAAGGAATGAGTGAATGAAAAAAACTTCAATACTTGTTGGTTTTATTATTGTAGTTACACTCATTGCGGGTGTTTTTATTGGGCGATATTCAGAGCGTGGAACAGCTGAAGAAAAAAAACCACTCTATTGGATTGATACAATGGAGCCTATGATTCATTATTCCAAGCCCGGAATATCACGCATGGGAATGGAATTAGTTCCAGTATATCCAGAGAAAGGGCAATCCACTGATCAGTCGACTGTGCGTATTTCACCTACCGTAATAGACAATCTAGGGGTTCGTACTGCTCCCGTTATTAAGGGAACACTTACACGACTTATTGAAACCGTCGGTTACGTTGAACCGAATGAAAATAAAATCAGTCATATTCATACTTATGCGGAAGGTTGGATAAGAAAGCTTTTTGTAAAAACGGTCGGTGAGCCTGTTAAAATGGGCCAAGTCGTTTTACAATTGTATTCACCCATTCTTGTGAATGCACAAGATGAATATCTCATCGCATTAAGTAGCGGTAATCAATCATTAATTGATGCTTCTTATAAAAGATTACAAGCATTTCATATTTCTGAACAACAAATTCGTGAGTTAAAATCAACAAAAAAATCGAGTCAATTAATTGATATTTATCCACATCAAGACGGTATTGTTACAATGTTAAATATTCGAGAAGGAATGCATGTTACACCGGATACTGAAATGATGAGCATTGTTGATTTATCGAGTATTTGGATGATTGCTCAAATATTTGAGGAACAAGCAAACTGGGTAAAGGTAGGCGATTCGGCTGAAGCAAGATTATCCGCATTTCCAGGAAAAATTTGGAAAGGTACCGTTGAATATATTTATCCACAAGTTGAGCTGACAACACGTACTCTCAAGGTAAGGTTCCGTTTTGATAATCCAGATGGAATTTTGAAACCTAATATGTATGCAAATATTTCATTGTTTGTAGAACCCCAAAAAAATGTTTTAAGTATACCACTGGAAGCATTAATTCGAAGCGCGGAAGGCAATCGAGTTATTGTAAAATTGAATGATGATCAATTCCAGTCTCGTATCGTTAATATTGGTTTTGAATCTGAGGATCGAGTTGAAATTCTTTCTGGGTTAAAAGAGGGTGAAATCGTAGTCATTTCTGGCCAGTTTTTAATTGATTCAGAAACCAATTTGAAAGCAGGTTTAGAACGAATAGAAGCACCAAATACTACTATAAAAAAATTATCTCCCTGATAAAGGATACGATGCATGATTGCAGGAATTATCCGTTGGTCAATACAAAATCGATTTTTAATTTTATTAGCAACTGCGCTTCTTATTTTATGGAGTTTTTATACAATAAAAAATACGGCAGTTGATGCTATTCCTGATTTATCCGATGTCCAAGTGATTATTAAAACAGATTATCCTGGTCAAGCTCCACAAGTTGTTGAAGACCAAGTGACTTATCCGTTGACCACTGCAATGTTAGCAGTTCCAGGAGCTGTGACAGTTCGAGGAGAATCCGGTTTCGGTATATCGTATGTTTACATCATTTTTAAAGATGGAACTGATCTTTACTGGGCGCGTTCTCGAGTGTTGGAATATCTCAGTCAAATAGCGAATCGTTTGCCTACCGGAGCACAAATAGCATTAGGTCCAGATGCAACAGGCGTAGGGTGGGTTTATGAATATGCGTTAATTGATCGTACTGGACAGCATGATTTGGCGCAATTGACTAGTATACAAAACTGGTTTTTGAAATATGAACTACAAAAAGTACCGGGTGTTTCTGAAGTAGCAACTGCAGGAGGAATGGTTAAGCAATATCAAATTATTTTGGATCCTAATCAATTGCGCGCATATGGATTAACCCTAGACCAGGTAAAACAAGCTATTCAAAGAGGTAACAGAGAATCGGGAGGTTCTGCTATCGAAATGGGTGAAGCCGAATACATGGTACGTGCAAAAGGTTATATCAAATCCATTCAAGATATTGAACAAATTCCAGTTGGGTTGGGTAAGAATGGTATTCCTATTTTGATAAAAGATCTTGCCAATATAGAACTGGGACCTGAAATGCGTCGCGGTATCACTGAGCTTAATGGTGAGGGAGAGGTTGTGGGCGGTATTATTGTGATGCGTTCTGGGCAAAATGCTATGCAAACCATTGCCGCGGTTAAAGCAAAATTAAAAGAACTACAAAGTAGCTTACCAAAAGGGGTGCAAGTTGTTACAACTTACGATCGCTCAAGCTTAATAAAGCGTGCGATAAATACTCTCAATGATAAATTAATCGAAGAATTTATTATTGTTTCACTGATTTGTATCGCTTTCCTTCTTCATTTTCGTTCCTCTTTAGTTATTATTATTAGTTTACCGATTGGTATTTTTCTCGCCCTCATTGTGATGCATCTTCAAGGGATTAATGCGAATATTATGTCACTCGGTGGTATTGCTATTGCAATTGGTGCAATGGTGGATGCAGCAATTGTGATGATTGAAAATGCGCATAAGCATTTTGAAAAACAGTCTGTCAATGACAAAAATCGTTGGCGAATCATACAAGAAGCAACGCTTGAAGTGGGCCCGCCATTATTTTTCTCTTTGTTAATTATTACCTTTAGTTTTTTACCAGTTTTTACATTACAAGCGCAAGAGGGTCGATTATTTACACCTTTGGCTTATACAAAAACATATGCGATGGCGTCAGCAGCTATTCTCTCTATTACACTTGTCCCAGTGCTGATGGGTTATCTCATCCGCGGTAAAATTAGAGCAGAACAAGAAAATCCTTTGAATCGAGTCTTATTAAGCGCATACCGTCCCATTATTGATGCCATATTGAAAAATCCGCAAATGGTTTTAATGATTGCATTTATCGTTGTGATTATTGGTATTTGGCCAATATCACGTTTGGGTGGAGAGTTTATGCCTGAGTTGGATGAGGGCGATTTACTTTATATGCCAACCACGTTCCCAGGCCTTTCCATTGGTAAAGCAGGACAAATATTACAACAAACGGACAAGTTAATTCATACTATGCCGGAAATAAAAACTGTTTATGGAAAGATTGGACGAGCAGAAACTGCGACGGATCCAGCGCCTCTTTCAATGATTGAAACAACCATTCAATTTAAACCTAAAAATGAATGGCGACCCGGCATCACCATGGAAAAATTGCGAGCTGAATTAGAGTCACGAGTCAAACTTCCAGGACTGTCTAACACCTGGGTAATGCCCATTCGTACGCGTATAGACATGTTAGCAACCGGTATTAAAACTCCGGTCGGCATTAAAATTGCAGGACCTGATCTCAATGTTATTCAATCAATAGGTCAGCAAATTGAAGAAATACTCAAACAAATACCAGGAACGACTTCAGCTTATGCAGAACGTGTCGCAAGTAGTCGCTATATCACGATTGATATTGATCGATTGAAGGCATCACGTTACGGACTAAATATTGAAGATATTCAGGAAATTATTGAAACGGCAGTCGGTGGGATGAATGTCACACAAACCGTTGAAGGTCGTGAACGCTATCCTGTAAATTTACGTTATCCTCGAGAAATTCGTGATTCATTAGAAAAATTACGCATGTTGCCAATTGTCACTATGTCTGGTGCCGTGATTCCTCTCAATGAGGTGGCAAGCGTAGATGTAACAGAAGGACCAGATATGATAAGAAGTGAGAATGCTCGACTTAATGGATATGTATATGTTGATATTGTAGGACGGGATTTATCTTCTTATGTTAAAGCAGCACAGCAGGCAGTCAATCAACAAATTAAATTACCAGCAGGCTATTCTATCTCTTGGTCCGGACAATATGAATATTTAGAACGTGCAAAAGAACGTTTAAATACCGTTGCACCATTTACACTCGCGATCATTGTATTGTTGCTTTATCTCAATTTTCGTCGTTTTGCCGAAGTCATCATTATTCTTACGACTTTACCACTTGCATTGGTGGGCGGGATCTGGCTACTGTATTTGCTGGGGTATCATTTATCAGTTGCGGTAGGAGTTGGTTTTATTGCCTTATCGGGTGTTGCTGTTGAAATTGGAGTGGTGATGTTGGTTTATCTCAATCAAGCATTCGTGAAACGTCAGCAAATTTCTGAAAAGGAAAGCAGACCATTAACCAATAAAGATATTCGTGAAGCCATTATTGATGGAGCTCTTTTACGTTTGCGTCCCATCATGATGACGGTTTCGGCAATTATTGGCGGTTTATTACCAATCATGTTTTTGGGAGGCACAGGGTCAGAGGTGATGCGTCGCATTGCAGCTCCTATGGTTGGCGGCATGATAAGCGCGACTATTTTAACACTGGTTGTTATTCCCGCTGTTTATTTCTTGTGGAAGCAATATGAATATTCCAATAAGAAAGACTAATTCGGGAGTTTGCTATCAAGGATTGAGTTTTTTTAAAGATTCGGTTAAAGTCCGCTCCTGCTTATAATTATAAAAAAGGGACGCGATATGCAATTTCGTACATTGGACGATCATTTGATTTTATCCATTAAAGAAAAAAATTTAGAACAACTTAAACTATGTATTGAAAAAAAAGCTGATATTCATAAAAAAAATTCCTTAAAAATAAATTTATTTTGGTGTGGCGAATCAGATAATCTTGCTAAAAATCTCTCTAAAAGTAATTGCTTCCAAACCCTATCGAGGGTGGTTTCTTTTTCTGTAGCAATTGTTTTTAATCGTTCTTTCAATGCTGTTTCATTCATATTGTCATCGCTATTAAAAATGGTTCAATTTTTATGGTGGCAAAGATGGGGCATATCCAACTAAAAAGTAATATTATTTTATGTATCCTTAAATCCTCTGTTGCTGCTTACTCATTGATTTTTTTTCCAATTTCTTACGACATTTTGTGATAAATCTTGCGACACAGTTACGACATATCTTGCGACAATCTTGTGACATTGCTAAGATGTAAGGTAACTGGAGTGTATATTAATGTTTAAACCAAAATTTACAATCACCAATTCAATCGCAAATACGCTAACTACGATAGAGAGGGCTAGGGGATTTTTAGAAGCTGCTACCCTTTCCGATGAGTGGGTTGCTAATATGCAGAACAAAGCCTTGATATTAGAAGCGCATCACACCACGCATATCGAGGGTACTCAGCTTACTTTAGAGCAATCAGAGCAACTATGGGCAGGCCAGCATCTTGCAACTGTTAATCCTGAAGATGTAAAGGAATTATTAAATTACCGACAGGCATTCAACTTAGTTGCCGGTTACATAGGTGATGGTGAACCAATTACCGAAGGATTGATTAGAGAAATTCATAAACGACTTGTGGAAGGGGTGAGAGGTAATGCCGCGACTCCTGGTGACTACCGTAAAATCCAAAATTATGTTGTTAACTCTAAGACGAAAGATGTCATTTACACGCCTCCAGCCGCTTTCGAAGTATCTCAGATGATGCATGAATTAGTAAATTGGATAAATCATGAGACAGAGATACATCCCGTCATCATGTCAGGTATCGCACAATTTCAACTTGTACACATCCATCCATTTTTAGACGGTAATGGAAGAACCGCGCGGTTATTATCAACGCTTTGTCTTTATCAGCGCGGATATGATTTTAAAAAACTATTCACTATTAGTGAATATTACGATCGCAATAGAGCTGATTATTATCAAGCGATTCAAAGCGTACGTGAGCGTAATATGGATATGACTGGATGGGTTGAATATTTTATTCAAGGCTTATCTACCCAATTGCAGGAAGTGAGATCACTTGGTAAACAGGCAATAGATCAAGATGTTTTGGCAAAACAATATCATTTATCTGATAGACAAAAACTAGCAATTGAATACATCGCAAAATACGGTGGTATTACCATTCAGCAGTTTGAAAATATTTGTCCTGATGTAACGCGGCGAACCTTGCAGCGTGAATTAAAAGAATTAACGGATAAAAATATTTTAATAACGACGGGTGCTACCAGTAATTTAATTTATGAGATGCAGGTAAAGAATAAATATAAATAATAATTTTTATTTTATTTAAGGATAAAAAAATGCATAATAGGAAACCCCAAAAACCCAATCCCTGGACCCTCTTGAACCCAACTCCACTTTCGGAAACCATGAAAAAAACCGGCAGGAGTTTAGGTATTGCTGCAGGTATTTCCTATCTTTATTTTTCTCCTAAACAACCAAAACCCTCGATAACCAATGCCGCGCTTTTGTTGCTAACTTTTGGGGTGATAGGGGCGAGTTTGGGGTTTTTTTCAGGGAAAATGATTGACGATCAAAAAAAGAAGGCTAGAAAAATGCGTCTGAGATATTAAACCATCGTGCCAGCCTAACTTTCCGGCATAAAATATGCCTACAGGTGGGGAGCGCAATCCATTAGATGTGAGTGGTTCACATTTAATTGTTATAAGCTGCTGCAATTGCTTTCTGATTAAATGCTTTTCTATCAAAGAAAAGAATAACACTAATGAATAACAACATTATTGATATTAAACCAATGTAAATTGCGCCTACATTTGGCGAGAAGAACCTGACAAAATACACCGTTAATGCGCTGCCTAATCCAACACTCGCTTCTTTAATAAGAAGACAGTCATCATCTTGTGAAAGCTTATCAAGATAACTGATCGAGCATTCAATTATTGATAATGAACATGTCCAAATTAACGCACCCATCAGTGATGTAATATGAAAGGCTGATGAAAGTAAGATGATAATCATGCCAAGAAATAGCGGAAGGATAGCTTGGATTCTATTTAATTTAGACACTAGATTCATGATGGGAATTTGTAATGTTACAACAATTAAACTGTTTACAATTAGTATTAGGCCAAACCAATGCGGTAAAATACCATTGTTACCCAGCATTGCAAATTGAGGAAGTATGGAAACAAAAGAAATAAGTTTTACGCCAATAACAAAACCGACGATAGACCATGCCAAACCTTTTCTTGAAATCAAACTGATCAAATTAAAATGATTTTTTTGGGAATTAAATTTGGCAATATTGTCTCTATGGAAATATTTGGCAAATGACAATAATGAAATAATCATTAATATGCCGCAAGAAATTAGGGTTGCGCATTTATTCAAAGATAATGCAATCATGCAACCAGATAAAATACTTCCTAAATTGAGCGCAATTTTATTTCCAGCGGCCCCTTTTGTAGAAAAAGAAGAATAGTATTTCAACATGTAGCCACTAACGGATATGCCTATTGCAAAGCAAACAGTGCCCATCAGTGTTAGGTCTAATAGCCATAATGCAATTCCTAGTTCTAATAGAAACATGGCAGCAAAAGTTAATTTGTGTCTGAAAAAAAGAAAAAGAAACGGTGTAAATAAAATAAATAGTCTATATCCAAGAACAAGTAACACATTATTAGTTGGATCTAACCAAACATTAGCTTCGGCCAGGATCCAAAATAAACATAATGCTGATATAAGTCTTGAGAAATAAATATCGATATTTTTTAGTTTTAACATGCTGGATTACTCTATCATATAAATATTAGCTGCAATTTTCTCCATTTGTTCTAACATTGATCGCAAATCATCAATTGTTTCACTTTTGCAAACAATGTAACCCGTAAAGTGACTATTGTCTTTAAGATTATTTGTAATGATTTGTCCTTCAAATTTTGTAAGGGCAATGTCGTAAACATTCTTATGATTTTGTATTTGCTCCTTAATGGTGTTATTAATTTTAGTAATTTTCCCAGCTTTATGAGCTTGTAACATTCTGCAACCAACATAAAATTGTTGAGTACCGAAATCAGCGGCATTCTTTTTTCCTGCCGCCCAATTGACCCAAGCATTCCAATTGTTTGTTCCTGGAAAAGCAACCCCAATCCAATCCCATAATTTTAATCCTGCTGGTCTACGGTTTGGCTCGACACAGTATACATCCCCAGTTAATTTATTTAAAAATAATTCATTATGAACAGCACCATTTTGAGAGCCAGAAATTTCAGAGACAATTTTTCCAGCTTCCATTAATCGTTCATAAAGTTTGGCATCGAGCGGTGCTGGGAGTATATGTTGAGTTTCTACCCTATAATAACCTTGAGAGGTCTTCTTTTCAGTGATAATGTAGTTGCCATCAATACCATCAAAACTAAATTCATCGCATTCTTTTATGCATTCTTCTATCAAGATACCTTGTTCTAGATACATGCTAATGATGTCTAGGTTTAAATTTAAATCTTCAAATGTTTTGATTTCAATACAGCCACGGCTATTCCCTTCCGCAACCGGCTTAAAGAATAAAGGATTAATTGCATTTTTAATGCATTCTTCGGCTTCACTCAATGTATGGATTTTCTTAAAAAATGGTTTTTTATACCAAGTTGGGGTTGCGGCATCTTTTTCAAGGATTCGAAAACTATATTTATCTATACAGACCATGGATCTTTCGGTGTTGTCATGAGGTAACCTTTTATGTTTTGCATACAGGCTACCCAAAGGTATTCCTTTGTCGGAAAAAGGTAAGCAAGCACATACTGTAAAGTTTTGAGAGGAAATATATTCATCTATTTCTTTAATTTGACGAGATAAACTTTCATCATCATATTGGGCAAGGTTAATTTTTAATGTGTAGGGAGTGATATTCGTATCGACAGATGTTATTTCTTCTTTGCAAAGCATAATATCCGCATTTAAAATCTCATGACTTATTTTTTTTAATCTTTCTATGTCATACACTCTAGTATTATTGTAGCCAAAAATAATTACGATATTTTTCATATTAACCTCAAAGATTTGTAATTCTTGCGTCTTGCCCTTTATTTCGAAACAATAATCTCGGTGCAAAATAATATTCTTTTGTATTTGCAATTTCAATGGCTAGATCTCGATCAATATGCATCTCTGCTCTAGCGTGGAGCACTTTAAAATTAGCTACAATGGTAAAAGTGCCAGTACGTGAAATGGATTTTTCTTTCCGACAAGTAGTAATTTTTATTCTCATTTTTTCGATCAATTTTCTATCTTTTGAGTTAATTGGAATCATTCTTTCACCCGCTTCCTTATCGATTCTGAAATCCAAATAAAATTTGAAACCTGTATCAATATGATATTCAACTATATTTCTTATTTTGGATTTTGGGATAGAAACATTTTTTCCAGATATGAATTTAACTTTAAGATCAAGTAATCTTTCAATTTCTTCATCGGAAAATTCTCGAAAAATATCTTTAGGAAAAAATAATTCAGTTGGGGTATTAGTATTGTCTCTGCAAACTGTTAATGATAAGAAATCTGTGTTTAAGTCTTCGTACAAATCATCTGCATGAGGTGTGATTTCGCCAAATCCATTACCCCAATCCCGATAATTTTCGCCACCTGGTTTAAGATATATTTTTTTATGCTCTTCGTATGGGTATTTAATATCATTTAAGCCAAATAATTCAGATAGTGTTTCGTGAACGACACGAGCCAATCGATGACAATCATAATGAAAATATTTGTAATGGTTATAGCGGCAACATTATTTATTCCAAGTTGTTCAAAGTATGCTGCGTCTTTTGGGCGTGCTTTGTAGAGTATTAAGCTAGCAAGTTCAAATTTAGCAAGTCGCAACGGTGTTAAAGGGTTTAAATATTTCCACCAATTCTCTACATCCTCTAGTAGGTATTGAAAATCTAAAATTATAAGTTTTTCTTGCTCTATAGAAAATTTGAAAAACTCAATGTTATTTTTCGTGAACATATGTTTGATCTATTCCTATTTTATACATCTCAATAATTTTTTCTGATCATTATTAACAATTAATTCTGTAGAATGCTTGTATTTTGCGGTGCTAAGAATAAACTAGCCTATAAGTTCTCCTAGAAAAAGCATTTTACACAAATTATCTGCAATGTATACATTGAAAATATCATGAGACCTTTGTTAATAAAATTACCCAACCCGCGTAGTGTATGTCTTTGGTAAGTAAGTTCATACCCGATAAATATCGGGGTTCATGTTAATGGTGAGAGGAGTTGAATTTGAATAGGATTAATGACCATATTTTTTTTAAGTTATCAAATGAAATATGCACTTTAAGTGCACCATTGAATTTGCATTTAAAAATTCATTATTTTGCTTTTAAGCGAACATATAACGACTGTTCCAAAATATATTTATTCAATCATCCTAGTTATTACCAACATTGGTTTGATAAGCAGTATTATTTACTTGGAAATAAGGAGGGTCGTCCAAATTATTATGAAAATGGCTATGATCTTTGGGATTGTTTGCCAGATCCTCATAAATTGTATGACGAAGGTGCGAAATATTTTGATATTGCCCATGGTTTAACTATAACTCGAAAGCATGAAGAATATTGCGATTTTTTCTTTTTTGCGACACATGTTGTAAACAGCCATATACGACAATTGTATTTTGAAAGAAGAGATATTTTTGAAAAATATTGTGACTATTTTATTTCTACTTCCAATGATCTAATAAAACAAGCAGAGAAATCAAAAATTATTTTGCCTCTGCCGGAACCTATGAAATCTATTAAGCCAATATTGAAAATCAATGAATTCTTAAAAGAAATTCAATTATTAGAAAAGAATGAATTGCATTATCATTTAACGAAGAGAGAAATTGAATGCGCTAATTTGTTAGCAGAGGGACGAAGCTATAAGGAAATTGCAAGAGCATATGGATTGTCGCCAAGAACAGTCGAGGAGCATTCATACAATATAAGAAGTAAGTTAGGATGTAAAAATAAATCTGAGCTTATAGCATTGTTATCTAAAAAAAGGATGAGTGAGTGGTTAATATGTTCTCGCTGTTAATAAAAAGAAAGTTCCTTAATATGCATTATCCATGGGTCAAAACACCTCAGAGCTCGCAAGTTTTATGAATACATCGATCGTTACCAGCAACCAAATCAAAAAAGTTTTTTAGTTTGTACTGAAGATAATCACATTGCTGGTGTATTTAATATTAGTGAAATAGTTCGAGGATTATTTCAGAGCGCTTATTTAGGATTTTATGCAGTATATGCATATGCTGGTAAAAGGTATATGAGTACTGGATTAAAAAACGATGATTTAGTGCTTTGGTTTTTGAAGTCTTTAAGTTGATTATATGCAATAGATATCTTTTATCTTAAATCTAACATAAATTTATCCGGTATATTTATTCCGTATTTTTACGGATATTTTGTTTTAACTTAATCATATACACTATCAATAGTTTTATAAACATGGATTTAGGTAAATTTTATGCACGATAGAAAAAAAGACGAATACGAAAATGAATCATTAACGGTTCGTCGTTTTGCTAAAAATACAGCTATTGCTGGAGCGACTGTTGGTACAGTTACATCTATATGTTTAGATTGGTTATTAAAAAATGATCCGCATGATTGTAGTAGATTATTAGGTAAACCGCCAAAATTTGCTTCTGCTTTTCTTATCGGATCAGGAGGTGTGGCAGGGGGAGCCGCTGGGTTACTCTTAGGCGCTGGTATAGGGATCACTTATTTTAAAGTTAAAAAGAAAATGACAAATAATTTAGTTGTGGAGCAAGAAAAAGTTAATAAATTTAAATAAATTATTTTGTACACGGTATAAGGAATGTGAAATGGATAGCAGAAAAAAATTAGAATTGGGAAGTGAGCATAATTTTGAATTTGGTAAAGGATTTAGACCACCAAAAAAGATAAAAACCGTGGATGATAGTTCCGATGAAGAGGCCCGTCAACCCCTAAGAAAAAATTTTAATAATGATCGTTGAATTCGGAGAGATAACATGCTGCGCAAACAAACAATGGATAGTTTTTATTTTATAAATAAACAGTTTACACGATCTTTATTTTCAACTATTCCAAAAAATGAGAGATATATTTTAATTAGATATCCAAGAAAAAAAATAGAACTAATCGAGTATCAAGAGCGAATTGATAGGATTAAAGATATTTCTAATAAATCTTTTGCTAAAGTACCTCAAGAAACATGGGATTTACTTGATAAAGTGGGAAAATTTTTTGAAAAATTAATCATAGATGAATCTCTTAAAAATAAAGCTTGCTCTGAAAACTGCCTTAAAAATAAATGACAAAAGTAAAATTTCAGCAACCATACTATGACCGTAAGATACTTGCGTGGATTTAGGGTCATTTATCAATTTTATGATCCAGGCCGGATGTTCATTCACGATATATTTTTTTAAAGATTTAGGAGAAATAAAATGTTTTTAAGAAATTCAAATTCAATAAAATCAGTAAAAATTCTTAACCATTACAATTACACAACCGAAATGTGGCCTCCTGAGGCAAATTATATATTCGATGATGTTAAATTAGAAATTACATATCAAAATGGTTCGAAAAATGAGAAACGATATACAAGAAAAACTGCCATGTGGCTATATGGAGATCACTTTTCTCAGGAAGATTTGGATACATATTATGAAGGTAAAAAAGGATTTGTTTTTAGCCCGACAAAAACAGCAGCAATAGGAGCAACTACCTTGTTATGTTATAGCTTTGGTGGAGTTGGTTTTTTTGGTGGAGCGTTTGCAGGATATGTTGTATCTAAAGCGGTTGAAAAAGTATCTGAGAATTGTTCAAAAAGATCGATGTAAAATAAAAAAGAAATTTATCTGAATATTTTTGATAAGGTAAGAATTAATTCAGATTTATTACGGCAATTAAGTTTTCTTTTTAAATATTCTATATGCGTTTCAACAGTACGCACTGATCGCCCAAGTTTTTGAGCTATTTCATGATTTTTGAAGCCTTGTAATAAGTAGACTGCACAATCCATTTGTCGTGGTGTAAATATAGGAAGCTTTATCGTATTAGGCGCAACTTCATTTAATTCCTTTTTTGAAGCGGCAGGAGCAGCTAGATTATGAAAAGGGTAGAAGATTTTATTTGTTTCTCCCATTTTTAACAAATGGGCAGCTTGGGCCTTAAAGTATGTTGAAAATTTTTTAAGAATTTCAAGATTGTTTAAATAAAAATGAATTACAAGAGGGTGTTGCTTATCTGAGGCAAATGCAAAAAATTCACAATATTCCTTATTAGGAAATGTCAATGTGATACCATGATCGATATTAAAATTTTCTCTAGAAAATTGATAATGTTGTTGATTGGGTAGTAAAAACCATAATACCGCTTGCTCATTATATAATTTAGGTTTAGCTTCGCAATTGCCTTTTAAATAATGCTTTTCTGAGAGATAGGCTTCAAAGTCATCTGCTCGGTTCGTCAAGCAAATACGGGCGCCGTCATTATAAGATCGTAAGTAGGTAAAATAATTAATATGGAATTTTTTTAAAGGTGATATAATATTGTCTATTTCAATATGAGATTTCAAAAATAAGTGATCTGGATTTAATTTCATTACAATATTTTTTGTAGAAATCAATTAAAAATTGATGTGTGTTACATAACTCAAATACAATGCATTAGGTAATTATGATTTTAATGTTTTATATAAAACAAATCCAGTACCTACAACGCCAGCTAATAATACACCAGATTTTACCCAGAAGAAATAAGGATTTTGTTTGAGTTTGCTTCCTTCTGGCATGGGCGTTAAATTTTCACTCTCTAAATTAAAATATTCAGTATTTTTACGGAATGATTTTCTATTAATTTTAAATATAATCTTATCTTTTAGAATTAAACCAGGAAACAATTTATGTTTAGACCAAAAAATCAAACGCATGAAGCAAAATCATCTAATCATTTGAATA
>JABDEN010000043.1:58-14723 GCA_013287025.1 Gammaproteobacteria bacterium
CAGGAAGCCGCCTCTTCTTGGTTGAAATAAATAACACGCTTTTCGTTGAGTTCCTGATACCTTGGGCTCTTGGCTGCATAAGTAAATAAATCATCTTTCGTTCCAGAAGATTGCCAATCCTCAAAAAATTCACCCAAAGGCACCGTGTACAATCCGTTTTTCCATGGGCGATGTAAAGGGTCGCGTTTTTCTACTTGGTGCCTGATACCTAAAGCTATCCCTCTTCCATCTAATGCACTAAAGTCGTCAATGTCGATCTTTTTCTTAATTAAAGGCATTGTTTCTGTTAACTCATAACCTTTTCCAGATATCAATTCTAAAATTTTAGGTTGAAACCGTTTTAAAAAATTTAAATATTTTTGTTTTAATGCATCAGAAAATTTTTTATAACTTGAGTCAAGTCCAGCCTTGAGTTCTTCTTCTGTGATAACAACCTCTACAATCGCTCCAGACAAAATAATTAACTTACATGTTAAATAGCCATTTTCGAGAGGTGTTATTAATAACTGGCCTACTCGGGGCCTGGTTGCTTTAAAGTCTTTATCATCGGAGATTAAAACCATTGAGGGGAGTCGTTCAAATCCATCGCCCAAAAGTCTTACGGGGGACGCAAAATGCTTCATGACTTGTGACTGGGTTTTTCCAAAAAAAGGTTCGGACGCGGCGTCAATAAAACTATTCCCGGAGTTTTTTTGGCGCATGGCCATTAAACTCGCCTCAATAAGAGATGACTTTATATTTGTTTTTTCTTCTTTTTTATCAGATCGCAGCATTGACTGACCCCTCTATTTGAATTTTGTATGCTGGGATGAATATTAAACCATTATGCTGATTTTGTCTCGGATAATGTCCACCGAGGATGGGTGTGGATGCTTAAGTCTGCCTTTTCCCCTGCTATTAACCGCTGACAACCAGCATAAGCAATCATCGCCCCATTATCGGTACAAAATTCATGACGCGGGAAATATACTTGAATATTTGGCAAAGCATGCAATGCTTCACGTAAAGCAAGGTTAGCTGACACGCCCCCCGCGACCACTAGGGTTTTTAATCCGGTCGCTTTGAGGGCACGCTCGCATTTTCTAGCCAGGGTTTCGACGACAGCGTCTTGAAAAGCACGCGCGATATCGGCTTTGGCCTCAGGGTGCGTCGCAATAGTATTCGCTGCACGCGTTTTTAAACCACTAAAACTGAAATCCAATCCCGGTCGATCCAGCATGGGACGGGGGAAATGGAAACGTTTTCCATCGCCTTTTTCAGCCAATGCGGCAAGCAGCGCTCCTCCCGGATACCCTAATCCGAGCAATTTGGCGGTTTTATCAAAAGCCTCCCCCACCGCATCGTCGATCGATTCGCCTAAAATTTCATAGCTACCCAGTTTTTCGACTTTCACTAATAAGGTATGGCCACCGGAAACCAGCAACGCAATGAAAGGATATTCAGGTGGATTTTCTTCGAGCATCGGCGCCAACAGGTGACCTTCCATATGGTGTACGCCGATCGAGGGGATATTCCACGCGAATCCGAGGCTGCGCCCCACACATGCACCCACCAACAATGCACCATTCAAGCCAGGGCCCATGGTATAAGCGATGCCGGTGATATCCTTTGATATTTGCTGTGATCGAGCCATCACCTCATCAATTAATGGTAAAATTTTTTGCACATGGTCGCGGGAGGCAAGCTCAGGCACCACGCCCCCGTACTCGGCATGGATATCGGTTTGACTGTAGACAGAATGGGCCAAAAGTCCCTGATCTTTATCATAAATCGCAATTCCGGTCTCGTCACAGGAGGTTTCTATACCTAATACGCGCATTTTAATCTTTTTCGCTTTGCATTTCTTTCAAATAGCCATTAGAATCTGCCATTCTTTATCAAATAAATGACGGAGTAAAGTGTCAACAATGCCAAGTATACGTGTAAAAGACAATGAAAACTTTGAAATTAGCTTACGCCGGTTCAAACGGTTAACCGAAAAAGCTGGAGTTTTAGCTGATTTAAGACGCCATGAATACTACGAAAAACCGACCTGGAAGCGCAAACGTAAGAAAGCCTCCGCGATTAAACGGCACCAAAAAAAGCAAATGCGCGAACAAATGGCAAAAGACAAAGATAAACAACGTTAATTTTTTATAAAGAGTAACGATGTATGACAACCGGAACGATCAAGGAATTGATCTTAGAAGATATGAAAAACGCCATGCGCAGCCAAGAAAAAGAGCGCTTAGGCACAATCCGACTTATTTTAGCGGCATTAAAACAACGTGAAGTGGATGAACGCATTACTTTAACGGATGATCAAGTACTTGCTATCTTAGATAAAATGCTAAAACAGCGCCGTGAATCTATTGCGCAGTATGAGGCTGGTAATCGCAAGGATCTTGCAGAAATCGAAAATAAAGAAATTACCGTCATTCAAAAATATCTCCCCACGCCGCTTTCTTCTGCCGAGGTTGATGTATTGATACTCGCCGCCATCCAAGAATCAAAAGCTGAATCCGTTCGTGATATGGGAAAAGTGATGAGTATTGTTAAACCCAAAATTCAAGGACGCGCGGATGTCGCCGCCGTGAGTGCAAAAATTAAAGCTTTATTGCCGGGATAAATAAAAAGATTACAGCACAATCAATATACGGCATAATCCACACTATCTTAAGGGACTTATGCTATGAATATGATTCCACGCGATTTTATCCAAGCGCTTTTAGGTCGAACGGATATTGTTGATCTCATCGACCATCGTGTGCCTTTACAAAAAAAGTCGAATAATAATTATTTTGCTTGCTGTCCCTTTCACGCAGAAAAATCTGCTTCATTCTCAGTCAGTCAAAACAAACAGTTTTATCATTGTTTTGGATGCGGCGCGCATGGCAATGCCATTGATTTTATCATGCATTTTGATCGGCTTTCTTTTCCCGAGGCAATAGAAATGTTGGCGAAAGAAGCTGGCATGGAAATTCCACGAGAAAAATCGGAAGCGCCGCGCACCTCTTCTCATCAAGATTTGTATGCATTACTTGAAAATATCTCGAATTATTATCAAAACGAATTGCGCCAATCAGAACCTGCTATCCAATATTTGAAAAAAAGAGGATTATCAGGCGCTGTCGCCAAACAATTTGGCATTGGGTACGCACCAAGTGGCTGGGATCGAGTGTTAAATGCATTTACCCAGGAGAAAACTCAACTTTTTACCACCGGCATGCTTATTAAAAAAGATGACGGCGGATATTATGATCGATTTCGCGAACGAATTATGTTCCCGATTAAAGATAGGCGCGGTCGAACAGTTGGTTTTGGTGGACGGATATTACATCAAGGCGAGCCGAAATATTTAAACTCACCCGAAACGCCAGTCTTCCAAAAAGGGCACGAACTTTATGGTTTATATCAAGCATTACAAATTGAACGTGACCTTAAGCGTGCCATCATTGTCGAAGGCTACATGGATGTCATTGCACTCTTTCAACATGGCATTACGCATGCGGTTGCGACACTGGGAACTTCTACCACGACGCATCATTTAACCCGTTTATTTCGACAAACGACGGAAGTTATTTTTTGTTTTGATGGAGATGAAGCGGGACGTACCGCAGCCGAACGCGCATTACATGTGACCTTGCCCATTATGCGTGATGATGTGCAAGTGCGATTTATGTTTTTGCCTGAATCCGAAGATCCCGATAGCTTTATTCGAAAAGAAGGGAAAAAAGTTTTTGAAAATCGCATTCAAGAATCGATGACGCTTTCTCAGTTTTTTTTCCACATCATTGGCTCGCAATGTGATTTAAGTCATGTGGATGGTCGTGCACGTTTTGTAAAACTTGCAAAAGAACACTTGGATAAATTACCTGAAGGTATTTTTCAGCAAATGATGTTTGACGAGCTCGCTAAAAAAGCGCGTATTGATATTGCGAAACCGATTATTGAAAAAAAATCTTTGCCACAATCTAAAATCCGCACGCCTTCCAATTTACGACTTGCGATTACTTTATTAATTCAAGAACCGTCCCTTGCATGTGAAATAAAAGAAGCACTAGAACCTGCGGAAATATCGGGATTTTCTTTTTTAATTGAGTTAGTCGAAACGATTCAGCAATATGCGATCCAAACGACTGGCGGTTTAATTGAACATTGGCGCGATCGTAAAGAAGAAAAATTACTCGCGAAATTGGCTAATACGCCGCACATGATTCCAGAAGCAGGGATTCGGAGTGAATTTTTAGGCGCCATTTCCGGCCTCAAATCACAATCTGTCAAAGTGATGATTGATAAATTACTCGCGAAAGCGGCGATTCAAAATCTGACGCCGGATGAGAAAGTTTATTTGAATGATTTGATTCAGAAGCAGAAGTAAATAACTTAGATGAAACAGCTCTATTTGGTGAGTAATGGAAGCAACAAACGTTCATACGCTTATATTATAAGGGCAAGAGACCCAGAAAAGGTATTTTTACTTTTTTTCTTATGGAAATGAACATTCGTTACCAGTAAAATACAAATACCGTATATGTTTGAAAAACAGAGGAATCAATTAATGGCACTCAGTGAAGAAGCAATATCTTTTCTGGAGGAACATATCCCTGAACTCGCCGATGTAGCATTTAAACAAGCTTATTGGGCCGCGCTTGCATCTGGTAGTAGTGTGCTTGTCAGCAAAAATGGAGACTTAATAGAAGTATTTCCTAATGGCAAACATACATTTATCAAACATTTATCACCAGCAACACCAGTCACTTACGGTCAAAGGTTAGAAAAAAATTCATGAATAAAGGAACTCTTCGGCTACGCATGTTTGCAGGCCCGAATGGTTCGGGCCATCAACATAAACAGCAACTTTCTTTTTATTCATCTAAAAACAATATCCATAAAAATAAAAAAGCCCTGGGATATACCCAAGGCGCCTCTTGCGCCCTGCTAAGTGAATAGCAGAAGCAACAAGCGTTTATACAGTTGATATTATAAGTGTAAAATTACAAATAATTCAAATTAATTGGTGATAATTCTAAACAAATATATACAAAAATTCTGTATATTCATGTTCTTGAAAAAATCCCCGGCCAAGCAAAAATAGCACCCAATCCAAAACAAAAATACCATAAATACATACTCCCATATTGTTGGAAAATAAATCCACCGAGAAAAGGTCCTGCGACTCGGCTTGCTGCATAAGTCATTCGAAAAATTCCGAGATTTTGACCTTTTTTATCTTCTGCACTTCTTTCATAACAAATAAATTGTGAGATAGAAAAAAATAAAATTTCTCCGATCGTCATGACGATCATGGAAAATATCGCCATTGAAAAATTAAAAGAAAATTCTAAGATCAACATACTTATGCCAAGCAAAAATACACTGATACCTAATAAAATCATCTTGTTGATTTGCTTGAATGCATCGACAAGAACTGTTTGAAATAATACAACCATCATTGTATTAATCATGAATAAAATACTAAAACTTTTCACTCCCATATCAGGGAATCTACTAGTTAGAAATAAAGAATAAGTTGAATTTGTTTGCGCGATAATTATTCCCATAGAAAATAAAGCTAAAAATACATAAATTAAAATTTTATCATGAAATATTTTTGAGATAGTGGATGTTTTATTTTGCCGATTAGTTTTGATGTGGTTAATTTTTTCAATATTAAAAATATAAATAGCCATAGCGAATATTATTAAACTCGCTAATGCCAATAAATTTTCGAATTTAAAAAAACTAATAATTATTGCAGATAATCCTAATCCCAAATTAGATGCAACATTTAAAATATTCATTCCTTGCAATCGTAAATTTTCATCACGTTGGCATTTTTCTAATACCCATAAGGTATTTGCTGTTATAAAACTATAAGTACTAATTCCCATGATAAATAAATTTATCATGAGCAAATAGAAATGCTGATTTTTTACTAACGTGAGATAAGCAATAGATTCTACCAATAATGCAATGCCAGAAATCACACCTGAAGAAAAGCGATCGGATAATTTTCCCCCCAATAATCCACCAATAATCGTACCTGCGCCATAGCACGAAATAAGAAATCCCGCTTGAAACACATTTAATTTCAAATAATTTACGAAATAAAATGTTAAAAAATAAATAATACAAGTAAATATCGATTGAACGAAATTAACAATAATACCTTTCCACGCTATAGAAGGAATACCACGAAAACTTTGAAGATAAGCATGAATAAAATTAGAGGGAAAAAAAATCCGTATAAATGACATATTTATCCTTATTATTGAGATCAAAATTTTTTAGAGATTTATATACTTTAAAAACAACATTATTGACTTTGATTTCGAATTTTGATCTTGAAACTTTTTAGCATAATCATTTTTAAAATTCAATAGCAATATTTGATTTTATTCTTACTATCACCAATAATAACTAATTTTTAAAAATACAAGGATAGTGCATGCTCACTGAGATCGATGAAAGGAAAGGCCTAATTAAATTATCTTGGGAAAACGTACGACAAGAAGTGCTTAAAGTTGAACCGATGTTTGCAAAACTTGTTGATGAATTGAGCCCCGACAAATCATTTCCTGTTTTTTTAGCATATTATCCATATGGAGCAATTATTGCAGATACCATCAGTCCATTCATGCCGAATACGGATTCTACTTTTTATAGGTTATCCGAACCCAATATTCCAAAAGAGGTAGCTGAACATTTGGGGTATGGGAAACATAGCCTACCTCTTGGCATGGTATTAGATAAACACATTGAATATTTTGTCGACCTACCTGGAGAAAAAATCACTATTCCTTGGGTGGTATATGATGTCGGAAAAATATTTCCATTTATGATTATCTTTCAAAAAAAAGCAAATCGAAACTATACGCCAAATGGAGTTTTATCAACTACCGCAGGAGCACGATCGTGTTTCATGTTGCCAAATATTGGTTGCGCAACTCACCACATTAATATTCAAAGAGAATTTAATATTCATTTAAAAACACCTAAATCACTTTATGAGCATTGGCATATTTTTAAAGAAATTGCGAATAGCTCAAATATTCAATCTCCGTGGCGCTGCACGATTTTATTTTTTTCAGAAAAATGGCTGCAAAAAATTAACAATGATGAAGCTTGGTTAAAATTACGATCTTATATTTTAGAATTATCTTGGCAAAGATTTGAACATGATAGAAGTAAAAATTATTATGACATAATTTTTTCATTTATTTTAAATAAAAGAAATTTAAAACCAAATCCATATCTCATCGATACTGCGCGACAACTTTTTTCTATTGCTCTAGGTGGAGTACCTGGATATTCTCCCGCAGTAAATGAGGATGCTCTCCCTCTTAATATTTTACAAAAAATTTATTTAGAGGTATATGGTATAAAAAATTATCCGACCATTATGCAATCAAAAAATTATAATTTTGAAACAGATACAAATTCAATATATTATTCTTTGCAAAATTCATCTAAGCTTGCGTTTTCCCCAAAATCAAGACGTATTTCAAGCACATTATTTGAATTAAGAGAATTAGAATATATTTTACGTATTTTTCGAGAAGAACTATCAAAAAAAAATTCTATTGGCTCTGATACTATCTTATATGAAATTGCAAAGTCATTAGAGTTTAAGTTTTTTCATAATGAGCTAGATAGGCATAGCATTATCCAACCATCATCTGAAATTGTTACACTTGATAAAAACTTTGTATATACCCAGCCAGAAAATAACATTCTTAACTTTGCAGAAGATGCTAAATTTTTAAGAGGTTGTATCAGCATCAATAAAAAAATTCAAAGCTAATTCCAGATCGTAAGAGCAAAGCTAAAAGTGTTTAAAAAAGATAAATATTCTTCAATTTACTCAGAAAGTTTATATGAATGTAAATTGCTAAGTAATACTTACTTAAGATTTTTTTGCGGTATTTTCAGCGCGTCTAACATAGGTTTATTCAAAGCAGCAGATAATACAGGAGCAAGATAAAGCGTTGATAATGTTGAAAGAGGAATTTCAGCTAAACCATCCAAACATGCATTTATTATTTTAGGTTCTACATGAGGATACATTGCAGCTTCATAACAAATTATTGGATGATTTATTTCATAGAATTGTAATAGATATTTTGTTAATTGAGTAATACCTATCTGATTATTATATGAATTAACATTCCCTAATGCACCAATAAATCCAACCTGCCATAAAATCAAGTGACTATAAATATTAACTGGACGAACATGAATTAGAAAATCGGTTGCTTCATAAGATTGACAGCCACAAGAACCAGGATCGATTAATAGATCTGCAAATAAACAATCTTCAGCTGATATCGCAGGCAATACTTTAGTAATAAATCCCTGTTTTTTTGCTTCACGAGCTGCATTTAACGCAGGTATCGCAAAAACGGTAGGATGGCCATAAATTACAACGCAAATTTGAGAATACTTCTGAAAACTTGCCAAAATATATTTTGAAATATCTTGATAATAACTTGATCGAAGAAATCCTTCAGCAATATTTTTATCTAGAGGCTCAGCTGTTTCATTATTTTTATGCAGCCACTCTTGTAAAATTGGTTCGTTTACCAAGTAGAAAACTTTTTCTGATTGCCTGATATGCGCTATTGCTTCAATTGATAAATGTGCTATGGATTTAATGCCTGAGCCAACAACAAATAATTGTTTAGTCATACTTATTTATACGTAACCGCAACAGAGTCTGGAAAATAAGCATTTCGCATAATTAAGGATCTTAGCTTTAAAGAATCATTGAAATGCATAGCATTACGTAAATCAGCAGGCAATATTTGAAAAACTTCCCTTAAATCAGGACTACCATGAGCAATCATCGCAAGTTTTTCAAATATTACCAACATATCCATTATTATACTCCTAATAAATATAGCTAATTCTCTCAAATACAAATTATTAATTCAACATTACATAAAACAATGATTCATAAATTATACACAGAAAATCATAGAATAATTTTATGTATTAAAAAACACAAATAATTATCTTCTATCAATTTATGAAATACAATGTTTTTATACTCACTTATTTTAATGGAATAGATGAGGAATTATCATGTCTGCAATGCAACTCTGGAGTAATATTTTAGGTATTCAATCAAAAAATTTTAAAAAAATTGAAATATTAATGTTTGAGATAGAATTTTTCACACATATTTGTGAGGAGCTTAAGATATTTTTCAAAAACCAACGTAAAGATTTTTTTGATTTAATGAAATATACTGACGAGAAAAGAAATAATCTCATTGAATCAGATTTTTTAAAGTTAATAATTTTTGATATTTTAGCGTCGGAAGAATATAGTTTAGAAGGTATAGCATGTTATGCTAATACGCACATAGAGGTTATAGAAGAAATAATATCCGGTTTAAATACCCATCCTTCAGCTAATCTTTTACAACGCATCATTACTTTACATCGATCAGTACGACAAGATTTATATAATGCAACAATAAAAAAAATCATCTCAAATTTATCTACATTTTAAAAAAAGGACAAATTATGATTACTTTGCTAGTGTTTCATTATTTCTATTTGAAATTAATTTTTTTGGTTAATATTGACACATAGCATCAGAAACGTTGCTCTTCCTACGAAACCCGGTCCTGTCTATGCTTGATCGGGTTTGTATTTTTTAAAAATTAAAAATAACATCATCAAATATGTATACGTTCCTTGTTAGCGATCACCGATGTGTCAGTGATACGAATTGGTCGATAAAATAATCCATTATTATTTACGTAAAAATTGGTAAGCGCGGTTTCTATTTTTAGATCTTTTAATCTTTCAATTGTATCACCTGTTGCATGTGAAAAAAATTCAAGAATCTGCGGGTCAATGGTAGATAAATCATTTAGTGTTTGTGGATGTAAACTTTCTTTTTTAATAATGTAACCTATACACAAAAAAACAAAAGTAATTAATGACGCAGCGCCTAAATATGGCGGTATGGTTCGAGCAGGATAGCATTTTTGTGATTGTAAATTTTCAAATATGTCGTGGCAAAGTGCGCCACCCGGCGTGATAGGGCTTCTATTAAAATCACTCTGATCCCAAGATAAATAATCATGATAAGCACAACCGGGATAACACCGATTGGAATACAAATCAAATAAACATTTTTCGGCATCATAACTAAAAACAATATCGTCATAAATAAGATAGTCTAATCTTTGTTGACAGGATTGTGTGTTATTTGGATCGGGAGGGGTAAAATCCGAACCATTGGTAGGTGCTTGATATTGTGCTTTTAAGGGTAGGATTGCCTCTGCGTTATTGACAAAAATTCGATAGGTGAAGAGTGCATTAAGACCCGTACTCGATGCGAGCAATAATAATACCCCCCACAATTGATTTCTCTTTTGAGATTTTTTTTGTCGGTAAAGTAATCTATCATTGCCAATTCTTTTCGATACTGCATAGCCATGCGTTTCTAAAAAATTATCAATCGTAGCTCTTAATTGGCGATCTCCAATCAGATGAATGAGGTCTTGTACTTTTAAGAAAACGAAAATTTCATTCTGAAGTACATCCTTCGAAATAGTCTTTAAATAATTTTTTTTTGGTTTATGCTCCGGAGGACAATCTATTTGAATGCTTGTTAAAGGTTCGTCGTTGATTGATAGATAGTTATTGTTTTGGTAAAAAAAATTTCTTCTTATATTCCTAAAAAAATTCAGCATTCAGCATTCTCCTTTTTATAATTATTATTATTAACCACTTAAAATATTAAAAAAATTTAGTATACATTTAATATTTCAATAATTAAAATAAAAAGTCGTACTATCTCCTAAATTAATATTATTTATTTGAAGATTATTATCTTTATCAATCCACGCAACGCCCGAATTTAAGGTGGCCCTTTTCAGCACAGTCATTTTTAAAATTCAATAGCAATATTTATACTAAATGATTTTCTCCATATAGCTTAAGCCGCAAGCGCTTTTAATACTGCTTTCGGTGCTTTATCTATCACTTTTAAAAAATTACGAGCTATTGTGCTTGGAGTACGTCGATGTTGCTCCCATTCCTGAATAGTCCTTACACTTACGCCAAAATAACTAGCAAATTCGGTCTGAGAAACATGAAGTTTTTTTCGAATCGCCTTAACATCAATTTCTTTTGGTGGATGTACACGTTTAAATTTTTTTAATTGTGCTTTTGTTAAAGGTTTAGCATCAGTATCTGATTTTGCTGCTGCAATGATTTGTTTTTCAGTTAGAGATTTAACCTTTTCCCAGTTGGTTTTACCGCGTGCCTTATGTTTCTTCGTATGCTTTTCGCTCATTTTTACTTGCCCTCCTAACAGAAATAATTCTTTTTTTTGTACCTCTGGATGTATAGACCAAAAAAAGAATAACCCCATTTACTGTACCTATTGTTTGAAATCTTTTTTCTCCATTTCGTGTATTTTCAAATTCTATTCGATTTGGATCATCAAATATTTCAATGATATCGATAAAATCTATTCCATGTTTGTCAAAATTATATTTTTGCTTATTTTCATCCCATTCGAAACATTTGTCCATATTTAATCCTACGTCATTGCCGTATAAATGTCAATAATTCATTATTAATTCAACATTGAGAGGGGAATATCACAAAATCAACAGAGGAAGAGAAAAATCTGTAAAATGAAGGGGGTTAACTTATGCATTTTTAATTTTGAAAGTTTTTTATCATAATCACTTTTAAAATTCAATCGCAACATTTGATTTTATTCTTACTATCACCAATAATGGCTAGTTTTTAAAAATATAAGGAAATAAAATCATGCAACCAAGAGATTTAGAACAATATAATCCAACAGATGAAATGTTAAAATACAAAAAGAATTTGGGTATTGGAGTAGTTACCGTCTATGAAATAGAGGGCAAGTCCTATTTTATTATGGGTGATTATCATAACAAAGGAGCGCTGACTCCCACCGTAGGAGGTAAATATGATGAATCCATTTATACAACTATTGAAAGTGCATTTCAAAGAAAGCGATTTGGAGAAATGAAATTTTCAGATGGCCAAGTAGATGCTAAACATTGCTATTATTCGGTTAATGACAAGCAAAATCAAGCGCGTTTAACTTTTCTTCATAAAGTTAAAGTGGACTGTTCTCTCGAAGAATTCAATGAAAAATTTATTCGCCCAATGCATCAAGAAGCAACGCACCAAGGTGCTGTTTCAAATTTTTTCTGGAGATTAGATGAAACGGTCAACCCAAAGAGACAAATGAGCAAAAGTAAATTTCGCTCGGTAGAAGAATGCCAAAAAGCAGCGAACAATGCATTGGAACAAATTACAAAATCCAAATTTGGTGTGAGTGATGCAATTAAAGAAAAACTCAAAAATTATAGTATTGAAGAAAAATTTTGGGATGAAAAAGAGTTATTACCTATTAAATTCTATGAAGATAATAAAGGACGTAAATACTCAGAATTAGCAGGCTGTTATTTAATATCTCTCGAATATATTTTATCGCAAATGCAATCACCTAAAATAATGACGGATCCACATGACACCGGCAAACAAACGATTTATATTACTCACCAAAAATTTTTTATTTTTGAAGATGAAGTCCGTGTATTGATGAAAATACTACAAGAATTGACGCCACAAAAAAATAGTAGCGATCCTAGAATCTTTCAACCGAGCACTGTACAAAAAGAAATAGAACTGCAATCGCCTTGGGTAGCCGAGAAAATAAGTTTTGAAAAATTAAATCATGTTGCAAAACCTGCAGTATTGAGCGTAGCGAGGTAGGCAATCCAAGCGACTTGTCACGGATTGCCACGTTTAACCATTTCCCCACATCAAGATCTTAATAGAAATTAACGTGGGGGAATTCATCACATTTTTACAATTTTTTCTAATACCTCAGCTTCTGACGATTCGTCTAGTTTGACGCCGATATCTTTAATTAACTCTTTACATGCATCCCTATGAATCTGCTCATAGTTTATTTCAGGAATAGTTTTATGAAATAGACGATAACTTCTACTATGATATTTTTTCCATTGCTGAATGATCATGTAAATCTCAGAGTGACCCGTTTCGATTGCACAATCTAGCGCTGTTATTTTCCCAACTTTTTTTGAAAGATCCGCTTTCCTTTCGATTAATAATTTTAAAATGGTGGGATCATCTCCACATTTAGATGCAGCAAACATCGCCGGCGTACCTAATCCTCCGTTGGCATTAAAATCCGCTTTCATATCAAGTATAGTTTTAGTTAAGGCCGCGTTGTTTTTCTCAATAGCACTGGTTAATGCTGAATAACCATCCCCATCAACTTTATTGATATAGGCATTAGGAGATATATTTTTTTCTCTGTACAGGTTAACCAATAAATCAAATATTTCTTTCTGATCACTTTGTGCAGCTATTATAAATAATGATTTATCAGTATAACTAGAAAGATCAACGCCGGCACTTACTAATGCCTTAACCATTTCAACGTCGCTTTGTGCAGCAGCACATCCAATGACAGTAACGCCATTAGGACGCCTAACCGTTATATCGACTTTACATTCTAGCATTTTTTTTACAAGGTTGGTTTTACCTTGCACGACCGCATACATGAGAGGAGATATGTGTTCATTATCAAGCACATTTACATTTGCTTTACTATCAAGTAATAACCCAGCAATTTCTTCCTTACCATACAGGCTTGCAAATAATAGAGGGGTTTTGCCATCTACAGATTGATGAATGTTATTATCATTTAATAATGCTTTAACAGAATCAATATACCCATCACGTATCGCGGAAAAAAGTGCCGTATTTTTAATATCATTGTGAATTTGGGTGTCAGCTTTCGCAGCTAATAAAAGATTGATGGACTTCACATCATTGTCACTGGTAGCTTGCATGAGCGGCGTTTTTGAAAATTCCCATTTTTTAAAAGTATAAAGCTTGTTTATATCTAACTCTGCTAATCTTATCGTATCATCGGATTTCAATTCATGAGAGGGCTTACTGAGAAGTTCATGTCGTTCTTCTAAAATGTTTTTTAATAATATATGTCTTTCTTCGAGATCTTGATTTTGTAGCGCGGCTACAAATGTGATTCTAGTTTCCATTCTACCTTCCTTGTTATTAATATTTTAGTGGAATCTGTAAGATGATTTTTTTTTAAAAAATCTACTACTTATTCCTTTCTAATTCACTAAACGGGAAAATTATAACAAAATACAATTCTTAATCAATACGCCATGCATGCACTTTCAAATAGTTTTCGTTTACTTATCCTAACTATTCTGTAAAATTCGAGGCTATAACATACTTATAAGCAAAAAGAGGAACCCTAATGCTTTCAAATTGGACCGTCTCACAATTCATTAATCGATTAAACCAAGGCCCTTGGCGATACAGCTCAGAATGTGGAGTCGTTTTTGCTTCTGATAGCGAAGAAATTGATACCTTTAAAATTTCTTATCATTTTACTTGGAAGTGGAACTTTTTTCTTACCTTAACAATAAAAGAAAATTGCAGTGAAAATGTCAAATCGTTACTTAAAACAACAGTTCTTACACCGGATGAGAAAAATATCTATTCTTTTTCAAATGAAACGATAGCTACAGGTTTCGAAGTTTGTGGTCTGTTGTCAGCAATGGGTCTCGCGCCAGATAAAACTTTACTCATGAGCTCTTTCAAACAAA
>JABDEN010000044.1:0-13849 GCA_013287025.1 Gammaproteobacteria bacterium
TACATAAAAGATCTGTTAAGGAAACTTTACCCTTTGAATTACCACCAATTTGTTTTAAAACAAACTGTTTAGCTTCCAGAACATAAGAGTTCAGTTTATCTAGCACCGACGGGATATCCTTATCCGTTTACATTTTCAAGAACTATTTTCTTATAAATGAAATAATTATGCTACTCATGCTTAAAAAATATATTTGCAAATGTTAAATATAAGCTCATATTTATCATTTGTAATCAATAAAAAAACAGCCTGACAATTATGATCGACAATTAAAAGGGTTTTAACGTAACATATTGAAACTAAAGTTTATTATAAAAGGATTTCAAATAAATGTTTTTAATAAATCACGAATGGAAATCAAAAATACTATTTTTTTTATTTTATTCATTTATCGCAGCAAGTCTTATTTCACCCATCGCTACTGAAAATTACATCCCCGGAATTGCAGATTACGTCAATCATTTAGCAAGTATTATGCAAGCAAAAATGGCATTCGCAGAAGGACAATTTCCGTTACGCATTGCCCCACTCGAAAGCTTAGGATATCGTTATCCTATTTTTCAATTTTACTCACCAACAACCTATACCGTAGCAGGTTTAATTTATCAATTTATCACGCCGAAAAATCCACTGATCGCTTATAAATTAACGATGTGGCTTGGATTATTAATCGGTGGAATTTACATGAATCGTTTAGTGTATTGGTTTGTGAAATCTAAACCTGCAGCGATTTTGGCAAGTTTAACTTATCTTACCTCTCCATACTTTATCATCGTAATAAATAACTTTGCCGATTTAAGTGAAATTGTTGCATTAGGAATTTTACCAGCTGTTATATTTTACACATTACAAAGGTTTTTATATCCTGCAAAACTCAAAACCTTATTACTAACAAGTTTAAGCTGGTATCTTTTAATAACTACTCACATCGTGACATTTTTCTATAGTGCGTTTTTTCTCGGTATTCTTTTTCTAATAGTGGCCATTGCAAATAGAAAAAGATTTAAAAATTTATTACATGTTGGGTCGGCCTTCGGATTAGCATTGTTACTTGCGATGTGGTATTTAGGTCCCGTAAATCTTTTAGGAAAATATTTAATTATCAACGGAACAATGTCTGACCCTCTTAATTTCATGATATTTAAGCCTGTTTTTTGCGAATTTAATATTCCCGGGCGCGCAACATTTTCAAGAGGATTTAATTTACAACCATCCTTCCATTGGCTGGGTAATGTTAATGGGTTTTGTTATATCGATATATGCGATCATGCATCGCTTAACCATTCAGAATAAAAGAGCAAATTATTGGCTACCTTTCTTTGTGATTCTCTTTAGTATTGCTTTTTTAATGACATGGACACCTTTTAACTTTTGGAAATGGCTACCGCATATATTTTTTGTCGGACAATATAATTGGCGTTTACTCGGTCAAGTAATTTGGATTGGTGCGTTATTATTTGGCTGGGGGATTTGTTGGTTATTTAAAAATAAACTCGATTTACGACATACTGTTATTGGTATCTTATTAATTGTTATATCGACTAGTGCTTATTTTCCTACGATTAATAATTCAAACATAAATCTCACTGAATTTTTACAAAAACCTTTACTTATTTATAATAACACTACTTATTCCATTAATTTTATAAAAAATCCACAATTTGTAAAACACATCGATACGATGAATATTGATTTATTGATGTTAGGAAATAGGCTACATTTTAATGAAAAATATGCGATTACAAAAGCTTTACTCGATTATGCATATAAACCTATCATAGAAGTTGAAGGCATTATACCTATCGACATCAAAGAGCAATACATGATTGCATTGCTAAATGATCAAGAAATAGCGCGATTTACATTTAAAAAAACTGGAAAATTCCATTGGACATTTCCTTTATCTTACAAAGACGCATCCTTTCAAAATACAGATAAATTTCATTTTCAATTTAAAATAGTCGATCCTACAACCGAAATACCGCCTGTAATACCTATTGAAAAAATGTATATTAGTGGTTTTGCCTCTCCCCTCGATACCATGGATGTAGTGGATGTAAAAAAGCATTGTCAACTTAATAAAGCTATTACGCATTGTGAATTAAATATCGGTAAAGATATTAAAATACTAGAATTACCTATTCTTTATTATCCTAAATTATTACAAATAAAATTAAATGGAAAAGTAGTACCTTATTATGGTGTTATGAAAGGTTCATACTTATTAGCGGGAATTACACCAGAACCCTCCACGGCTAATAAAGTTGATATTGAATTTAGAGGACTTGTATGGGCCAATTTATTAAGTTTTATTTTTTGGAGCATATGGGGAATATTATTATTAAAAATTATTTATGAAATCATTTCAATAAGAATACATTTTAGAAACGTAAAATTAGCCGCGTATATACAGAATACAAAAATGGAATGAAATGTTCAGCAGGACTCATTTCAGACTCACCGGTGCCTGCGGTGTAGTCTATCCCGAATTCCATACCAACAAAATCATTCATCACATAATTACCTCCTATACCAAATTTTGGAGATAAAAGATATTTGTCAGTAATAATATCATTTCTATGTACTAAAGCGGCACCTGCGCTTGCATAAGCCCTAAAATATTCGTTATGAGGAATTAAAACCATAAATTTCCCCACTAAGGAAAGACTTTCCGTATCCGTGTAAAATGTCGTTAAGCCATCATTTTCAAATGAAAGTAAACTGAGTGAATCAAACGTTACTCTTGCGCGAGGATAATGATCGTAACTTAATTCCAAAGCAAATGAAGGAATAAATTCATAGCCTGCAACAATTCCCCATTCTTCGCCACTTTCTCGGACCTCTGTTGGCGTTGATACACTCAATGCAGTATTAGAATCTTTAGGAATTAAAAATCCCCAAGTGGTGGCTCCATAAGCAAAAGTAACGCCCACGTAGAATGGATAATGAAAAACATTTTCATATTTATTTTGTGTGATAGGCAAAGCTAAACTCGCGGAGCAATAAAAACCCGCGAGTAAACATAATAATTTTATTTTATTCATGTATTATCGCAATGCTTTATTCGCAGTGGTCCCACAAAACACTGCATTTGCCCAAACGATAGTTACCCGTACGATAACAATCCCAATCGTCCATACATTCGGAAACTTCAGCACGATAGGGAACGCTATTTTTATGCTGCCATTCACATGCAGCTTGCTGTGTTTTGAATGTTGCAATCATTCTGTCGTAGATAACCGACATGTCTGAACACATTCCAGCAGGTAAACCACCATCAGCTTGACAATGGCATGAAGCGATCGATTTAAATTGAGGGCAAAAATTAATATCTGAGACTGGAGGCGCTTGGGAGCAAGATTTTGGAGCGAAATGATTTGCGTTAGCAAAGGCATTCAAACTAAGAAAACAGGCAAAAAAAACGAAAATCCTTTTCATCCATAACCTCACATATAAATAGTAATCCTTAAATCCGTTTGATATTCTATCAATAGGATTTTTTGCTTGCAACCTTAAATCTTGGAAGATAATGAAATATTTTATTGTTCTCTTTTATTTTGTTTCCTTGGCTTTCGCATCAGAGCCTCAGGCGATTGAAGGTTTTTGGAAAACCTTCGATTTAAGACATCACCCTCGCACCATTATTAAATTTTATCGCGTCGATAACGAATATCGTGCTGATATTTACAAAATATTAGATGATATGCCTCATTCCCAGTTATGCGATCACTGCAAAGGTATCAATAAAAATAAATCGTTAGAGGGTATGACAATTATTCATGGATTACAATTCATGAATTCTGAGTGGAAAAATGGTGAAGTTCTAGATACAGATTCTGGTAATACCTATAACTGTAAAATTAAGCTTTCCAAGAATAATGAGCAAATGTTATTTCGGGCTTATATCAAAAATCCTATTTTGGGAAAAACGCTCCGTTGGGAGCGTTTGCAAACTTAAGAAGTTAATGCAGTTAAAATTCTTCTTTTTCCTTGAAATGTTGCTCGTCCATGCATTGCTAAAATATTATCTAAAACAAGGAAATCATTATTTTTCCAGGGAAAAGCCACAGTATTTTGATCTAATACATCTAAAATATGATATAAATCTTTCCGTCTAATTTTAGTATCATCCCCAAATCGAATTTCATGTAATCGGGTATTCTTACGATAAAAAAGTCTTTCTCCAATATAACGTTTTAATCCAAGCAACCTAGGACTAAAATCATATAAATGTGCCTGGTTAAACCAGACATTTTCCTTTGTAATTGGATGTGTATGCAAAGCAGGTCGCGTTTGTCGTATTTCAATCCAATCTTTTTTAAGCCAACGCCAAGCAAAATTATTTTGTAAACATTGAAGTTCCACTTCTTCTTTTTTATCGGTTTCAAATACTTCAATCCAAGATTTATGTGAGCGCTGATAACTATTCAATAGTGACATAATTTTACTTTTGTAATAATACCTTGAAATGTAAGTTAATTCTTTTTGCTGAAATCGATTGCGAAAATCAGCATCAAATGCTTGATATATTTTTCTTGCATCAGCGATAATCGTTTCGCCCCTTTCTTTTGGCGCTAATTCACAAAAGAAATAAATATGGCGAGGAAATTTTTTAATAAATGATAATTCTTGATGTAACGGTATGTGAATAGAAGGAGGTGCTTCTGTAGATGTGTAAACACCATGCTCTACCCTGTCACGTGGACTATCACCTCCAATATAATTAACAAAAGTTCCAAATTGTAATTTTTGAATACATTCCGAAAACGCATTGGCTGACTTCACAGGAAATCCACGGAAAAGGAGAGCGCCACATCTTAGTAAAATTTGCATGAATTCAGTTTTCGCATCTTCTATTTGTCTTATAAATTTCTCATATGAAATGCTACTATTTCGCGGCGTAATAATGGCAGGAAATCCCTCTATAACATTAAAATCATTCAATTCTATTTTCATTTCCAATCCTTATGAGTTAAGGTAATATTGTATCTTAATAGCATAGGATCGCCAAAAGAAGGATAGAAATGGATTTTTATAACCGCTTAAATTATAGTCTTGGAAATGAAGACTGGAGTGTTGAAGAACAAGCTTTACGTATTACTTCGGGGAATAAGATTCTATGCGTTACTGCCAGTGGGGACCGCCCTCTACATCTCTTATTATCTGATTGCGAAAGTGTTTTTTCAATCGACATGAATCCTATCCAAAATTATCTTTTAGAGCTTAAAATCGCGGCATTATCCTTATTAGATTATGAAGAATATTTAGCTTTCTTGGGCTGCACGGAAAGCGCACATCGAATCGGAACCTTCACAAAAATCAAATCCCACCTTTCTTCAAAAGCAAAAATATACTGGGAAAATCATAAAAAAATGATTATGAAAGGAATTATTTATCAAGGTAGAGTTGAGAAACTTACGCATTTTGGCGCGAAATTCATTTATTTCGTAAGACGCAAGGAAATCAATACTCTTTTATCTTTTGATGATCCGAAAAAACAGCGTGAATATGTTTCATTAAAATGGGATACCAAATGGTGGCGCAAATTTTTCGATATTTTTCTAAATCCGCTTTTAATGAAAATTATTTTAAATGATCCTGGAGTGATTTCTTTTTTAGATCCTTCCATTAAACCAGGACAATATATTTATCAAAGAATGCTAAAATACTTACAACATTACCCCGCAAAAAAAAGCGCGTTAATCCAACTTGTTCTTACTGGCAAAGTACTTGAAGATGCTTATTTTCCTTATTTAACATTTTCAGGATATACAAAAATTCGTTCGAACATTCATAAATTGACTTTTCAGACCGGAAACATTATTGAATACATTCATCAAATTGAACCCAATCAATTTGATTGTTTTTCCATGTCAGATATTGCTTCTTATATGCCGCAACATGATTTTGAAAAATTGTTACAAGGCATTGTACATTCTGCAAATTCATCAGCGAGATTCTGTATTCGTAAATTTATGAGCAATCATGCCGTGCCAGACGCCATTTCTCCTTATTTTGACCGTGATAGCCAACTCGAACAACATTTAGAAAATGAAGAATCTAATTTTGTTTATCGATTCATGGTTGGTAAAATAAAAAAATAATTTACCGAAGATTATTCTACAATTTCTGGATCAAATGAAATGTTCGGTAATAATTTATCTAGCCATTTTGGTAAATACCAATTCCAATCCCCTAATAAAGTCATGGTCGCAGGAACTAGTAGCGTTCTTATAATGTAGGCATCTACGAAAACCGCAACAGCTATCCCTAATCCAAACGCTTTTACAATTAAAATATCTGCTGACATAAACGAAAAACAAATGAGTATAACAATAATCGCTGCACTGGTAATAATTTTCCAACTGCGATCAATACCAAATACAATGCTTTTAATACTATCATGGCTTTGCTCATAACACTCTTTTATACGTGTTAGCAAAAATACTTCATAATCCATCGATATTCCAAAAAGAGCGCAAAAAATAATAATAAGCAAACTAATATCAAGCATGCCTTGCGGTTCGAAATGAAGTAAATGATGCAGATATCCCTTTTGGATAACGAGAACTAATACACCATAACTTGCAAATAAACTGAGGATAGTGGTTAAAATTGCTTTTAACGGCAAAATAACAGATCGCAAAAATAATAATAAAATAATATAGGTAAAAGTAATAATCCACAAAAATGCATAGGGAAATGTTTTACTAATACTATGCAACACATCCGCGGTATTTGCAGATGCCCCGGTGACTTCCAGCTTAAGATTATCTTTAAGCTTTTTATGTCGTAATTCATTAATAAGCGCTGTTGTTTCTGGTGAAGTGCTTTCGGTTTTGCTTACAATAGTGACGACAGTTAGATTATGATTTGTCGTCATTTTCAGAAGTTTTTGAACTTCTTCGGGTAATTGTGATTTAGGTAATGCATATAATCTTTGATATTCTAATTTAGTCAATCGCGGAACGGTACTGACAATACTACTCACTTTATCAACACGTGCATCATTTTTAATATCATTCGCAAAATCGTATAAAGCGCTAATATTTTTTTCCGTTAGGATACTACCATTTTTAGATTTAACAATTCCTAAAATAGGAGACAAATAACTTTCACCAAATTTAGATTCAAAAATATCGAATACTTGTCTACTTTCTAAATTTTTCGGCAAAATGCGAAAATCTGAAATCCCTATCTCTACATGTAAAAAAGGAAATCCCAATGCGAGCAATATCACTAAAATGGTAATGAAACAAAGCAAAGGCCTTTTAACGACTTTAGTCACTATCCATCTACAATAAGGATTATCTTGTCTTACTTTAGGTTTAAAAAATGGTATAGGGAACCGATTAATTTTATTATTTAAAATAGCAAGGACCGCAGGTAATAAAATAATTGCATTGAGTACGGCCATTGAAACTGCAGCAAGTCCACCCATCCCCACCGAAAAAAGCACATCAATTTTAAATAAAAGTAACGCACTTAAACTGATAAAAACTGCCAATCCACTAAAGAAAACAGATTTGCCGGCAGTAGATTGCGTAATAGCTAATGCTTCTTCAACTGTCGCTCGATGACTTAATTCATCTCTAAAACGACTCACTATTAATAATGCATAATCTAAGCTAAGACAAATCCCTAGTAATAACGCAATATTTAAAGTAAAAACGGATAATGAAAAAATATGTCCTAAGGCAAAAAGAGTCATTAATATTAAAAAAGCACATACGGCACCGAGTACAATAGGAATACTTGCCGCAATTAAAGTTCCAAAAACAATAAGCATCGTGATGATTGCAACTGGCGTTGCGATATACTCAGACTTGAATAAATCCGTTTGCGTTTGACTTCTTGTATCATCCAAAAAAATGGGTTCTCCACCAACCCGCATTTCTAAGTCAATAGGTTCATTTAAAGTAAGCTTAAAATCTTTTAATAATTTTTGACTGGTTTCTTTATCTCCTTCAAAAAGAATGACAGCATAGGCTGTATGCTTGTCTTTAGAAATTTGTTTATTATCAAGATCAGGATAGATAATTTGATGTTTAGTAGGAAAATTTTTAAAATCTGATAGCGATTTTTTTATTTGGCTAATGAATTCTGGATCTGTGGCGCGCAGATTATCGCTGTGGTACATAACAATAAATTGATTATAGCTATATCCAAATTTTTTATTTAATATTTTATTAGCAAGCTCACTTTCCGAACTTTGATCAACAAAACCAATATCTTTAAAAGGATCAGTTATTTTAGGAGTAAATGGTAAGCAGGCAACAATAATAAAAAAGAAAATGAAAATAACAAACCAACGATAGTGATGAATAAATCTTCCGAGTCGATAAAATAAATCCCGCTGCATTTACATTTCCTTTAAAAACCTCTTAGCTTTATCCTAGTGTAACTAAAGTAAAGATAGAGTGAAACTATTTCCTAAGGTTTTGAAACATCGGGATTATCCTTAATATAAAAAGAACGAGACAGAGCTTTCATTAAATAAATACCGCTCGCCATATAACCGCTGCAATCCACGCACCTAAAATTGGCGCTACAATAGGAACAAAAGCATATGACCAATCAGAAGAACCTTTTCCAGATATCGGCAGTAACGCATGTGCAATACGAGGGCCAAGATCCCGCGCAGGATTAATAGCATAGCCTGTCGGACCGCCCAACGACAATCCAATTCCCCACACCAAAACACCAACTAGATATGCACCAAGACCACTTACTGGACCACTGGGTGTTGCTTTCCCAAAAATACTTGCTACACCAATAATTAATACCATCGTTGCAATGAATTCACAGATAAAATTCGAAGGATAAGAACGTATCGCAGGCTTTGTTGAAAAAATCATGAGTTTATGATCACTATTTTCTGTGACCTTCCAATGCGGTAAATATGCCAACCAAACAAACACTGCACCGACAAAAGCGCCGGTAAGTTGCGCTAACATAAAACAAAACATTTTATCTAATGTATAAATACGTAAACAATATTTAGCAAAACTGACCGCGGGATTAATATCCGCATTAGGTGAACCCGCTGATTGCGCAACAAAAACTCCAATTACAACCGCAACAAACCATCCGGTGGTAATCGCAATCCAGCCTGCATTATAGGATTTCGTTTCTTTTAATAAAACACCTGCAACGACTCCATTGCCTAATATAATTAACATCATGGTCCCAAAAAATTCCCCAAAATATTCCGTCATCACATTTTCCTTCGATTGGATTCATTTATTTCCATAAAAAAATTTTGACTATTTTTATGATCCGCGGTAAAAGATCGCATTGTATCATGATCATTTGCGAAATATAAAGGTGATTCAATTTCTTTTTCGGGAGCGAGAGAATCTTTTAAATATTCTTTTTGATAAATCATAATAGCTTCTGCAATTGAAATTTTATTTTTTTGCAAAACCGATAATTCTCTAGCTAATTCTTTTATCTCCTTTTGAAATTGCATTTTCATCTTGGATTGACAATATTCATCATAGGTTATTTCAAAGAGAATACCGATAGAAATAAAAAAATTAAATATAATCCATTCAGGCCAAAAAAAATGACTGATAATGTGAGTGCCTTTTGCAGATATTAATCCTTGTAAAAAACTGGATAACATGACATTCACGTCACTCTCTAAAAAGAGATAAAATGGCGGAAAATGTGGAAAATCAAACGAAAAATCACTGTTCGCCATCATGATTTCTTGGTTAACCATTTTTTTAGCTTCTAGTAATGTGTTATTTAAATTTTCTTCGGTGCCTAGTTGAAATTCAAGTTCTCGAATTTTATGTTTAAGCGTCTTAATCTCGATTTGTAAAAAAGTCCGTTGCTTTTCAACTTCTGTTTTCATTTCATCATGTAAATGGTATCGATACACATTAATGACAAGCATGATAAAAGATAAATATGGCAAAGGAAAAATACTCATAAACAATAAAGGCACACTCAAAAGACGTGATTTATTTATCCATGATCGAATGGAAAATTCATTTATCATATCTTTTTTATTGCCATTTTTTTCTGTCTGACTATTAGATGGTAAATTAATATAAAAAGATTTATCTCCGCCATATCCACTTTCCTCTAATAACAAACGATCTTGCATTAATATTTCTTCCATTATCATTTTGGCTTCTCTCGCATGATAAATGACTTTTTTAGCGGAATCATAGATATTTATCTTATAAGCATAAAATTCATAATATATCGTCATAAAAAATACTGAACTGTTTGTAACATACTTCAGCATATTGAACATGGAATGACATCCAAATTGAGGCGCAAAAAATTTTAGAACTGTCTCAAAAAAAACATCCATTCCAAACGCATTGATGAAAGCTCCGTCAAAAATATTAGGGAGTTTTTTCCACGTGGTTTTCGAAACAAATTGAGGTACGAATTTATTTTTTATTTTGTCATATTGATTGAAAAAAAAACTTTTGCATTCATGATATTTCATCATCAGTAAGTGAATACCTCGATAATTCCATCTCGATTTAAGTTTTTTCTTTCTCTGTCTTATATCGTAAGTAATGATCCATTACAACTAATGCGGACATTGCATCAACAATGGGAACCGCTCGTGGCAAAACGCAAGGATCATGACGTCCTTTTATCTCTAAATTTGTTGAAGTTCCTTCAGATGTAATCGTCGACTGCATTTTTGCAATCGTTGCCACTGGTTTAAATGCTACTCTAAAATAAATATCTTGACCGGTAGATATTCCTCCTAATGTTCCACCTGAATGATTAGTTGTAAAATTTACTTTTCCATTCTGAATATGAAGTAGGTCATTATGCTCACTACCACGCATCAAAACACTTGCAAACCCTTTTCCGATTTCGAATCCCTTAACTGCATTAATGCTTAACATCGCTTTGCCTAAATCGGCAGACAATTTATCAAAAACAGGCTCTCCTAATCCTATCGGTACACCACGAATGACGCCTTTAATTATGCCACCTACGGAATCACCTTCCTTTTTTACTTTTTCAATTAACGCAATCATTTTATTTGCGACATTGGCATCAGGACAACGAATGATATTTTTATCAATCATTTCGGCAGAAATTTCATGATAATCCATATCAGTGCGAATATCTGCTACTTGTTCAACATAACTAAAAATTTCAATATTTAGTTTTTGTTGTAAATATTTTTTGGCAATCGCGCCCGCAGCAACTCGAGCGAGTGTTTCACGAGCACTCGCCCGACCACTTCCCTGATAATCTCGTATACCATATTTCATCTGATAAGTATAATCTGCATGAGAGGGTCGATAGATATTTTTCAAAAGTTCATAATCTTCCGGTCGCATATCTTCGTTATAAGCTAACAATAAAATAGGCGTCCCAGTGGTTTTACCTTTAAAAACACCCGATAGAATGTGAATAATATCACTTTCTCGTCGATCCGTCGTAATAAAACTTTGCCCGGGCTTTCGCCTGTCCAACTCCTTTTGAATATCATCGACACTAATATCGAGGAGAGCCGGACATCCATCTACAATAACACCTTGCGCGCCATGATGAGATTCACCGCAGGTGGTAATTCTAAAAATTTGACCAAAACTATTTCCCGGCATTTGTCATCTCACTTACTGCAAAAAAAGCATGCTCTATCACTTTATTTGGAACATCAAAAGCAAATTGTTTACTTTTGTGATGAATTTTCCCGATTTTTTTTAAAAGTACATACTTCGCTTTTTCCTCTTTCGCTTTTTTATCCAATTGAGTTAAGGCAATAATTTTTTGCAAATTAAATGTTTTTAATTTTTTTGGGTGGATACCTAACTTCATTAGCAATTGTGAAATTTTAAAATAATCCGCTCTGGAAAGCATACCCAATATTTCAGATATTTTCGATTCCACTAATATTCCATATCCCACAGCAATTCCATGTAAAAGTCGATAATTGGATAAGGTTTCTAATGCGTGACCAATAGTATGACCAAAATTTAAAATTGATCTCAGATGTTTTTCTCTCTCATCCTGGGTCACAATTTGTGACTTCAAACGAATCGCTGAAAAAATAATTTGATGGCTCGCAGCCTCTCCATTCAAAATATCATGAATATTTTTTTCAAAAAACTGAAAACTATTTTTATCGTAAATAATAAATATTTTTAATGCCTCAATCAAACCATTGATTAAATGCTTTTGTGGCAATGTTTTTAAGCAATGTAGATCAATAATGACGGATGAAGGATGCCAAAATGCGCCAATTAAATTTTTTCCGAGTGAGGTGTTAATACTCGTTTTGCCACCAATACTACTATCCACCATCGCCAACAATGTCGTTGGAATTTGAATATACGAAATACCACGCATATAAGTTGCTGCGATAAAACCCGCAATATCTCCTACCACTCCTCCGCCCAGCGCTAAAATAAAGGCATCACGATCAAAATGTTTAGATAATATTTTTTGCTCGAGTTTATGTTTCATTTGATAGTTTTTTGCTTTTTCACCAGAAGGAAAACTCAACAATAACACTTTTTTCTTTGTTTTTTGTAAAGATTTTAATAAATTTTGCGCATATAATTTTTTAACTTTATTATCCGTTATAATCACAATTTGCTGAATATGCTTTGGCAACCAAAATAAATTTTTTAATAAACCTTGTTCAATAAATATAGGATACGAAGTGGGAGAATTGGCATGTTTCACCACGAGAGTTTTCATCATACACTCATCTCAATTTTATTAGCTAATGAAAAAAGTAATTTTTCAGTTTCATCCCAACCCAAACAGGGGTCAGTGATGGATAATCCTCCCAAGTCGACAAAATCAGCATTCATGGATTGATTACCTTCTTTAATAAAACTTTCAATCATGAATCCTTTCATTAATTTTTTTAAGTCGGGATATTTTTTTAATTCATCCAAAATATTAAAAATAATCTCTCCTTGCATTTGATAAGCTTTTTTACCATTCACCAAACAATTATCATGGCTTGCGTCAATAATGATAGCTTCATTTTTTATCGTATGCTTATCCATATATTTTTTTACTTCCGATAAATGAGAAATAGAATAATTAGGCTCATAATAACTCCCTCGCAGTACCAAATGTGCGTAAGGATTACCATGCGTTTCAATTTCATCATTTTCAAAAAATGTGACATGTTTAGCTTGGGACGCCACAATACTATTTACACTAATGGCGAGGGAGCCATGCGTTGGATTTTTTATACCGACAGGACAATCAATAAATGAAGCAAAAATGCGATGCTCTTGATCTTCTGCACTTCTCGCACCTATGGCAACCCAAGATAATAATTCTAAAAAACCTCTAAAATTATGAGTAAATAAAGCTTCATCTGCAATAGGCAATCCCATTTCGACAATTTTCACCATCATTTCACGAGTATATCGAATACCCTCCAAAATACACGGTGCGCCAAATGGATTCGGTTGATAAGAAGGTCCCATCCATCCTTTAATGGTCCGCGGTTTTTGAATATAAACACGCATTACCAATTTTAATGCGTGCGTCACTTTTTCGTTCACTGTTAATAATTTTTCAGCATATTCTAACACTGCGTCTTTAGGCCACGCAGAACATGGGCCTACAATTATTAATAAACGTGGATCTTTGCCTTCCAAAATATTTTTTATCTCTTGTCGATCTTTTTCTATTTTTTCATGTGCCGTGTGTGATAAAGGGTAATCTGAAATCATTTCTTGCAACGACGGCAATTTTTTTAAAATGGTATAATTCATACCAAACCTTTTTTGAGTATCGTTTCAATTTCGTGGGATTTCCAACCTTCGCATAATTTTTTTCCCGTCCATAATTCTATTTGTCGACTTGGGAGGATTATCCATCACTGACC
>JABDEN010000044.1:13859-14720 GCA_013287025.1 Gammaproteobacteria bacterium
GTCGAATGCCCTGACCAATAAACATATCTAATCCTGAAATAATTTTGGCGCCAAGATTTTTTGCATTATTTAATAATGTCGTATTGATAGGGTGATAAATCATATCAAATACAATCTGTTCTGCAGAAAATTGAAAATCTGGCAGAGGAGTCGTATGATTTTCAGGGAACATACCAGAGGGCGTTGCGTTAATGATAATATCTATTTTATCATCGATGTCATGGATCGTATTGATAATAGTCCCTCCAAATTCATCCTTTATTCTTAACGCATTTTCTTTTGAGCGATTATACCAAAATATATTAACAAAATGCTTTTTTAGAAAATATGCTGCGGCGCGCGCGGCACCTCCTGCTCCAATCAAAAGAACATTTTTACGATGTAAAGTAATATCTTTTAATGCAAAAGCAATCCCATCGACATCGGTATTATATCCTTTTAATTTTCCGTTTTGATTAATAATGGTATTGACTGCTTTTAATGCTTCGACGGACGAACAACATTCGTCGAGATAATGTAAAATTTTTTCTTTGAAAGGCATCGTCACTGCCACTAATCCAATAGGTAAAGTCCGAACAGATTGCACAAATGATTCTAAGTCTTCTCCTGGAAATGCAAGTAAAACCGCATCCAATTTTAAAATTTGATAAATCATATGATGTAGAATAGGGCTCTTGGTATGCACTAAAGGGAAACCTATCACTGCATTTAATTTTGTTTTATTTGTGATGATCATTTTCAATATATTCCACCAAAAATTGTAACGCCTCCCGGTAACCCTCTTCTTTTTTTCCAGAAATGACTTTAATTGCTGCAGCACTTGTCACCGAGACCGCTCGCCAAGGCTCTCTTTTTTTTATA
>JABDEN010000045.1:0-1907 GCA_013287025.1 Gammaproteobacteria bacterium
CTTCGCGGGAATGACAAATAAGGGGTTAATTGTACATTTTTTTTACCATATATAGCTTCGAATAAACAATAAATGCTTCTCAAAAGCTACTCGCTCTTTTAATGCATTTTATTTGTCCTTTTTAGATTATTTGTGCTATAATTCACCACCAAATCAAACTCTTGAGTGAATTATGGCAAGTCCTAGAACTCCAAAAAAAGTACCACTATTAACCAGAAACCAAAAAAAAGTTATAAATGAAAATAAATACGCTGATCTAGTTAAACCCGAGTCGGAAAAAAAATACGGTGCATTACTTCGTGGTATTTCGTTATTAAATCAAGGGGAAATAGAGCAGGGCTGTGATTTATTACATCCGTTTGTCCCTTTTACCAATGAATTAAAAGATTGGTTTCAGCACAATGGAGATTATGAGGTTGGTCAAAAGGGGATTAAAAATTTGAATACCTGGGTGCGCTCCAAAGTGGCAGAAGCAAAGCACCCGGAGATGATTGGCGAAGATTTAAATATAGATAAAGGAGCGGTGGTTCTCGTCAATCTAACCAGGCTAGGTTATTCTGAAAAAGATTACGTTCAGGCTTTATTTTACCTAGGACAACTTTATTTACTGCACCAACAATTTGAGAAAGCGCTTTCTATCATGTCACAGTTAATTGAATATGAGCCTTATCAATTGGTGCATTATTATCATAGAGCGCTTGCCCATTTTAACTTAAAAAATTATACCGTTGCAAAACAAGATGTGGATTACGTTTTAGAAAGAGATCCTGCTAAACGCTTTGCAATTAACTTACTGAATAGAATAAATGTAAGCATTGAAGAAGATAAATATACTATCATTGAAGACATTACGCAGGCGAAACTTTATAGTAAAGGCGCTGAAAAACCTGAAAACTTCATTGGTTTTACTAAGGGAGCCATTGAAGATTATTGTGCAAACACCGTAGACTCTGGTAATAAAATTGTGGATGAGGCATTTAAGACTGGAGTAAAACACCTAAAAGAAAAAGAATATAAAAAAGCTTTTCCGGAATTTGAGAAAGCTAGGCAAATATTAAAAGAAAATTTTTCAAACCCTTTATTTAAAAAAACTTATGCCAAAATCATGGGGCTGTCTGCACATATTTATTATGAAGAAAAAAATGAAAAAAAATATAATAAAATAGTGACAGTTTTAACGACTGCCATCCAGAATGTAGATCACACATCTCCCCATTCTAGAAAATTTTTATGTACTTATTACACGGTAAGAGCAGAGGCATACTTTTATCTAAAAAATGATGAATTAGGACTTGAAGATTATAAAAAAGCGATTGCTCTTGCACCTCCTAATTCTCCTTATCTAAAAGAAATTGAAAACGAATATTTATCGCGACTCAGTAATGTTAAGCAAGCACTTTTAAAAGAGTCCTGCAGTCTCGAAAAAGAAGAAAGTCAGGTGCCCGTACAAGAAGTAAAAATCATTCCAGCACCAAAAGAGAAAGGTCCCGTTGTTACATTTAAAAAATTGCAAAGACAAGACAATTGTATTGTTATTTTAGGCGGGGGAACATTGCATAATGACAGTTTTCTATATTACCAATATTCACTTAAAATAAACTTGAAAACTTCCATGCAATTGCTTACTTCCATTAATGCCAAGAAAATCCATGTGATGTGGATGAATTATTCCCCGGTTGAAGAGAAATCTTATAAAAATGATCCTGAATTACAACAGTCAACTTCAATTCCTGTCACTTCAGAGATTTTAAATTATCTCGATGCGCATCAGGATACTGGCGAAGTTTCTCTGACTGGAGAAGAAATGGATTTGTTATCACAAATCAAAGGTACGAATAAGCAAAGCGTAAAATGGAATAATAAAGAATTTATTTTTTATACCAATCCTAAAACACTGACATCGATGA
>JABDEN010000045.1:1917-14369 GCA_013287025.1 Gammaproteobacteria bacterium
CATATTTTTACTTTTGCGCATGGCGGCATGGCGGTTCGTGCAGAAAACACTAAATCAACTTTTGGGATTTTTTCTATTTATAATACCAGCATGACTGTAGTTTCATTAATGCCAACGCTCTCACCCTATTTTATTCCACTATTGTCTAGAGATGATAAGGGTGACGTGCAAATATATGTAAATTGCGCTTATGGAGATCGATTTGCAAATGGATACGATTTGCAAAATACCAAAGTATTAGCTATTACAAAAGGAGAAGAAGACCTTGCGTCGGGTGAAAAATTAAATGCATTGTTAGCTATTCTTCAACATGATTTTGAATTAGAAAATGGTTCATATGTTAATCCTCTTTATGCAGAAATAACAGTGAATGAAACAAATGGAAATAATGAAAATACTGTAGAACCTGAAACGCCAGAAGTTCTCGAAGCGATCCTCATGAAATCCGAAGCAGGCGAAGAATCCGAAGAAAAATCGGAAAGTTCCGAAAATGAAAATTTATTAAATGATACTGAACCGTTTGATCTTATGCCATCAACTGCTTTTGAAGTTCCAACTAAAACAGTTGAAATCAAAAAAGATTCAGAAGCGCAGGATCGAAAATTCATGGATGATTATAAGCAGTTGGTAAATGGAATTAGAATATTAAAAGAAAGTCTCATTCAACATGAACTAACAGATACCATTGAAAATAACCTTTGTATAGGTATGATTGAAGAAGGCGCAAAAATCATATCTAACATCTTACCGCTATCTCCTGAACTCAAAGAGTTTTATCTCAAGTTTAACGGTAAAACAATGGATTTTCCTTATAAGCATGCTTTTAAAAGCCTTAGTTTATATCTTGATAATAAATTAGCAACTGCAATGGAAACCAAAAAAATCACTTATGGCGAAGAGATGGAAGATTACGCTTTAGTTTTCATGAATATCGCTTTCAGCAAGGATGAGAAATCTATCGCTTCGCAATATAATGGAATTTATTATCTCATAGCGAAAAATTATTCTTCTGCAATCTCTGCATTTAATCAAGCCATCGCTCTCAATTCAGCAAAATACCAACTTTATTATTATCGAGCCGCCACTTATGCTAAACTAAACCTTTATACGCTTGCGATACACGATTTAAAAAAATCGATTGAATTGCATCCTGATGATCCAAGATCAAAAAATTTGCTAGCAGGCATTGAACAAAATGGAAATTGTCCTGATGTACCAGTAAAAACATGTTTTGATGATATCGTCACCACTCCTAAGGTCGAGTCCTTCGAGCTGATAGACGAACTTAATTCTGGAGATAAACGGGTTGATGTAGCCTTCAACAACGCAAAAATAGCTAAGACAAAAGGTATGACTTCAGAACAGTTTCAATTATTAAAGTTTGCAAAAACTGAATTAGAAAAAAATCTTAATGATGAAAAAACAAATCATGCTTATTCGAAAGTGTGTTTTCAGGTTGCAGAATATTATGATGGATTTAAAACCAGTCAAGGATATGAGCAAGCCCTAAAATTTTGGAATAAAGCTTATGAAAATGTGTCTAAGAATACAATATTCGAACGAATAATATTATCGAAACGCGCTTTCACTTATTCAAATATTAAGAGAAGGGATTCTGCTAAAGCAGATTACATTCAAGCTATTCAAAAAAGTCCTGTTCATTCAAAAGAAAGAAAACAATTTGCGCTACTCTATTATTCATATCTCAAACCTTTCAATGAAAGCGAAAAGCAAGAATTTTTGCAATTGACTAGATATTTTCCGGAATTGAATATGTTTTTTGCAGAAGAAATAAAAGGACCAGGAGGAGCCAAAAAATTTAAAAATCAACAAAGGATTCAAAAAGGCATAAATTTATTGAAACAAAATACAGAGGATGCGTGTAATGAAGGATTGAAATTATTTGCTAAAATACCAGATCATAAAATAAATATTTCATTTATACCAAAGTCGGATCTAAATATTGCATTTCATAAATTGTCTACCACTATTTTTTATATCCTGAACGAATATAATGATTATACGTTCACAACCATAGAAATACCTAAAAAAGCTTTAGAAGCTCTAAATAAAGTACATCTATATGCGAGCCTTATTCGCAAGCTCGAGCCAACCCGAGCATCATATACCCATTATATAGATTCATTGGCGAACTTACAGAAACGTGAATTTGAAAAAGCTGTTGATAATTCCTCGCTTGCCATTTTAGCTGATCCTCATGCTAACTCTATTGCTATATATTATTATCATCGAGCACAGGCTTATTTTAAATTATTAAACTATACAAATGCATTGCATGATATTAAATATGCTATTCAACAAGGTACCTATGTTGAACTTTTGGATAAGATGGAACTTTTACGTGATCAAATAATGCAAGAGCTAGATAAAATACAACGCGTTTCTTCACATGAAGAAAAAATTCCTAATTTAGACTTTAATACAATATCGTTTATGAAAAGTATTCATTTTCTATCTTGTAATGACATCAAAAGAGGCGTGGAGCTTGCTTTAGCTTCAAAAAAAGATATTAATACATGCAAAGGTTTAAAAATGGATGATGAGAGGCTGCATCAAGCCAAATTATTGCTTGGTAGTTCTCTTCAGCAATTAACCGAGAAGGTTGTGATTGAACTGAAGAGTACTGATCCTCGTATACGTAAATCTGAATTAGATGAATTAGATCGACAAGCGCAGGCTTTGGAAAAAATATCAAACGATGCGGGTAACTTATCACTTGTTTATTGCATAAAATCAATGAGAAGTTGTTTGGACTCAAATGTGGATGATGCGTATAAACATGTGATGACCAGTATTAAATATATGGCAACTACTCAGAACTTATTGGCACGTGCTAGAATTTATATGTTACAAGGGAATCATTATGCCGCGCATCAGGATTATTTTGCCGTATTACAACTTGAAAGTCGCAATTCAGAAGCAATGGATGGCATAAAACAAGTCGGGTTTTTACAATCAAAAGAACATAAGCATGCTATTGCCACACCCGTCACTCCCAAAACAAAAGTTGCAAAAGTTGAAGTAGCAAAAAAAATAAAAGTTCCTGTTTCAAGCGAAGCGGTTGCAACAAAAAATGAATTTGATGAACTAAAAATTTCAATAAAAACGCATATAGAAAAAAATGAATTGAAAAATTTAGACGATGCATTACAAAAGTTAAATGTCATTTTGAAATTTTGTAATGATACCAAAATTGGCAATGGTTCTGATAATGACTATCTTGTATCGACTATCACAAAACCACTCGTTACCGTCAGCACTGGATTTATAGAGGCTATTAAAAAAGTAGAAGAAACGAATAAAAATGCGGCCATTAGTATTTACGAATCTTTTGAAGCACTTTCTGAAGCACCTCAGCAAATGGTTGCGCAATTCAGAAATAGGAAAAAAACCATTCAGAATAGTCAAAGACAGGCAAAAATAAAAAGTATCCGAAATTCATTTGCAGAAATTGATCAAAAATTAGAGGGATTGCCAAAGGATACGAAAATCGTAGGACACATTACTACGTTAACTAAAAATAAAAGCTTATCGATTAAGGACGCACAAACAGTATTACAATCTACTGCAGAAATATATAAAAAATATTCATCTGAAGATTTTAGATTTTTAAAAGAAAAAATGCAAATTCTCCAAGGCACTGATAAGAGCTTGACAGAAGTGAAAAAAGAATTAAAAGAAAAAATTGAACTGCTTCAACAAAAAATAGCAAAATATGAAAATATCCGTCAATTACGAACTGAAATTTTTGAAAAAAACAGAATTGAGTTAAAAGCCGTTCATACCAAAACTTTACAAAACATACGACGTATTGATTCAGAAGTACAAGAAATCGAAAACTTTTTAACTGAAAGCAGTGCAACTATTAATAAGTTAACTTGTGTTAAGGCTATATCATCTAAGCAATATGATATTGCCAAAAAATACGAAGAAAAAATAGCGACCGTCACTAAGCTGATTGATGAAGCAACAAACGCGTACCATACACTAGAATCGACAAGATCTATCATATCCATCGGATCCAAAAGTGCATTGCAACCGATCGAAACTTATGACAGTATTCTGCCAAAATTAAATCAATCCTTTGATAAATTTAAACAGAATACTTCTAATTTAATGGAGAAAATTGAAATGCAAAGGAAAAAAGAAATTGAAATGGAATTAGAAAAACAAAAACTAGAAGAAGAAATAGAAAAACAAAAGCTAAAAGAAGAAAAAGATAAACAAGAATTTTTAAAACAACAACAACAAATAGATAAGATAGCACAGGAATTCAAGAAGACCTTATCGCAAAAACAAAAAGATATTTTTGAAAATGAATCTTTCAAATAAATAGATGCATTAATTGAAAAATCAAATCAATATGCCAATGAATTAAAATTATTAGATGTTAGAAGTTCAAAATCAAAAGATATACTTCTGACGCTTGAGAAGCTTTTTGCTGACAATATCGTAAATATTGATAACATGCTTGCAAAAAAATACGATAAATTGGAAGCTGCAAAGAAGTTTTTACAATCTAATCCGTTACCTCAAAAACTTGCAGCAGAAGTTGCATCATCACTGAGACTGCATGAGAGCATTCAAAATAAAATTGATAATTTGCATAATATAAAGCAAATGATGCATCATGATTTTGATAAGGTAAAATCTGATGTTACGATGTTAATTGAAAATTATTATAAAATATTAAATGAAGAAGCACTACAATTATCATTATTACCACAATCTAGCAATCCAGATGACAGTAAAACTTACGATGATCTTATTCAAAGTATTCAATATTTAAGAGAGACTTATCATCGAATTACTACGATGTTAGTTGAACAAGATGATTTCTTTGATCCTGAAATGAAAGAGAAATTATTAAAAACGCAACAAGAATGTCTAGAAAAAATGGAGTTAGGTAATGCTAAAAAGAAACTTATCTTAGATAAATTTGGTACTGAGCCTCAACTGGCTGAGAAATTCAATTTAAGTAATAATTATCCTACCGTTTGGAAAGGTGGATTGTCCCAATATATGGGCTTTTTATGTTATTCCGATCTAAAATCTACTGCTAATGTAAATATTAAAGATAACGATGGCTTTGTCGACACCGAAAATCCTGATCGATTAAAAACGACGCTTTTGTATAAGGAAGGTTTTACATTTCATGGCCTCGATTTGCTCCCCAGTGTCGATACAGAAAAAATTCCTAATAAATTATACGTTGTTCAACATGATCGTTTAGCCCTTCGCTACTATGTCTATGGGGAAGATCAACAAATTTCGTTACTTGGCAAGATCCATGCTTCACAATTGACATTTAGTTTGCAAAAACCTAATGATATCAAATCTTATAAACTTCATGCGGATGAGATCATCGAAAAAGTTTTTTCGAGTATTCCTTGTAAATCATCTTTTGTAAAATTGAATTATTTTGTAGATGACAGAGAAATGGATTTAACGCTGAAAACCAAAGAATACAAAGGTAATGAATTTATTACCGGTATTGTGGCCGGTGAAACGATACTTAGTAGTCAACCTTTAGATGAAAAAGATTTTGATGTGAAGCAAATTGGCCCGTCGCGTTATGTCGGTATTAACAAAAACGCACCTTTTTACAAAGAATTTAAAGAAGCGATTGTTGATAAAACTTATCTTGTTTCGCCATATATCGCAGGCATTCATCAACGTCATTCTGTCGTTGCGATTAAAGGCTTGAAAAAGATGCGTACCTGGTTTGGTAATGAATTAAAACTTGATGCGAAAGAGCAACTCGCAAGTGATCGTAAAACTAAAAAAATGGGTTACAATCTGTTTCTCGCGCAATTACGTAGGCAATTTACAATAAATATTGTCAATATTCCACCCAATGAATTTAGTTGTTACCAAGAAATTAATGCGATTCTAAAAACTTTTGCTGATCCTTTTGATGATGCTGATGTAGAGCCTTACATAAAAGCTTTAATTAATGCAGTGGTTTTGAAACTATATAAAAGAGAAAACGAGGAAATTGTCGATAAAGCTTTTAAGGAGCTAAAAAATTATTATAAACTTTATCCTGGCGAATTAGAGTTCAAAACCGAAGATATGAAAATTAAATTTGAGTTAACCATTGGTGCTCATGTGCATGCTGCCATTTTATTAGATGCTAAATCGCAGAAAGGTTCTCATTACTCTTCTCGTTATGCTCATTTTTCGCCGCCAAAAGGTCAAGAAAATAGGGCACCGAGACCTCCGATGCCACCTTCTAACTATTCATTACCAAAGGTTCCGCCGTCAGGATATGTTTATAGAAAGAAATGAGGCGCTTTAGGGATGCCACACGACATCAATATCCCGCGCCGCTTTGACTTCATCTAAACGCTTCACTGGAAGCGTATGAGGCGCGTTTTGTAAAAGAGCGGGATTATCTTTAGCTTCTTCCAAAATTTTAATCAAGGTGTCTGCAAACGCGTCTAAGACTTTTTTGCTTTCGGTTTCTGTCGGTTCAATCAAAAGACATTCTGGCACTAACAACGGAAAATACATCGTGGGCGCATGAAAACCATAATCCAGTAAACGTTTTGCAACATCTAAAGCGGTGATATGCAAAGTCTTGGCTTCATTTTTTAAAGTGATAATAAATTCATGACTAGCACGTCTCGTCGCATAGGCGGGCGTGAAACCTGCTTTCTTCAATCTTGTAAGCAAATAATTCGCATTTAACGTGGCGAATTCAGCAACCCGTTGCATTCCTTCCTGACCCAACAATCGTGCATACATGTACGCACGTAAAATAATGCCGGCATTACCCATAAATGCTGATAAGCGCCCAATACTTTGTGGACAATCAGCGATGGTCAACCAGCGATAACGTTCACCTTCTTTTGCGACGATGGGCATCGGTAAAAAAGGACGCAAGCGTTCATTTACAGCCACTGGTCCGCCACCAGGGCCTCCACCGCCATGGGGTGTCGCAAAGGTTTTATGTAAATTGATATGCATCACATCGAAACCCATATCGCCGGGACGCACTTTTCCTAAAATGGCATTTAAATTAGCGCCATCGTAATATAACAAGCCACCAGCGGTATGCACGATATTGGCAATTTCTTGAATTTGCTGTTCAAAAACACCAAGTGTAGAAGGATTTGTTAACATGATCCCCGCCGTTTGGGGGCCTACCGCTTTTTTTAAACTTTCTAAATCAACATTCCCATTTGCATCCGTTGGAATTTCACGCACTTTAAAACCGCATTGGGCAGCGGTCGCAGGATTCGTACCATGCGCCGCATCAGGCACTAAAATTTCGTTTCGCGCGAGATCATTTCGAGATCGATGATATGCATGGATCATTGCAACGCCCGCAAATTCTCCTTGCGCACCCGCCATTGGCGTAAGCGATACACCGGTCATACCGGTTATGGTTTTCAAAATTTCTTGCAGTTCATACGCTGACGCCATATATCCTTGACTATGCGCTTCTGTCGCCAAAGGATGACGTTGCAAAAATCCGTCTAACATCGCTAAACGATGCACGCCACGCGGATTATATTTCATCGTGCATGAACCTAACGGATAAAATTGCGTGTCAATGGAAAAATTTTTTCGAGATAAACGCGTGAAATGTCGTACGACTTCTAATTCTGACATCTCTGGAATCATGGGAGTGTCTTTTCGTAAAAATTTGTCCGGAATATCGGAAATCATTTTTTTGATTGGCGGAATTTGCGCACTCGCCAAACGTCCCTTGCTAGATAATTCAAAAATAATTTCTGTCATATCTATTCTCCGCTAATCTTTTTAAAAGGAGATTCGGCAAATTTTGCGAGAGTTTTTTGCAAACAATCTACATATTGTTCCAAATCTTCGAGTGATTTTGTTTCTGTGACACAAACGAGTAAGGTGTTTTTTAATTTTGGGTAAAAATGTTCAAGTGATAATCCCGCGGCAATTTGCTGTTTATCCATTTCTTCAATAATGTCAGTGACGGAATATGAAAATTGTAAAACCATTTCATGAAAAAATGTGCCTGAAAATAAAACTTTGACACCTGATAAATTTTCAATTTTGTCTTTTAACCATCGTAAATTTTGATGTGAAGCGAGTGCCACTTGTCTCAATCCCATCGGCCCTAACAAACTCATATAAATCGTGCTTGCAGTGACTAGCAATCCCTGATTCGTGCAGATATTGGAAGTGGCTTTCGCACGACGAATATGTTGTTCGCGCGCTTGCAAAGTCAGAACGAATCCCTGTTTTCCATCTTTATCGACGGTACGTCCGACAATACGGCCAGGCAATTGACGAACCCAGTCTTTTTTACAGCATAAAAAACCATAGTAAGGTCCACCTGATGCCATAGGTACGCCGAGTGGCTGACCTTCCCCACAAGCGATATCCGCCCCATTTTTTCCCCATTGTCCAGGGGGTTTTATGAGGGACATGGCGAGAGGATTGACGACACCAATGACTAGTGCATTTTTTTCGTGTGCCCAATCCGTCAACGCATCCACTTCTTCTAACTGACCAAAAAAATTCGGCTGAGGAATGACTAACGCAGTAAAATCGGATGCGATAGATGAGATATCACATTGTCCTGTGTCAGGATGAAAGGGTAATTCAATGATTTCAATTTTTAATTGAGAAACAATGGTTTTTACCACTTCGCGATAATAGGGATGCACAGATTGAGGAATGACAATGCGATGTGAGGTATTGCGACGATTGGCCCGTACTGCCATTAAAATGGCTTCGGCGAGCGCGGTCGCACCTTCATACAACGATGCATTCGACACATCCAATCCCATCAAACTTGCCATCATGGTTTGATATTCATAAAGGAGCTGCAAAGTACCTTGGCTTGCTTCCGCTTGATAGGGTGTGTACGCCGTTAAAAATTCACCTCGACTTGTGACTTCCCAAACGGCCGCTGGAATGTGATGTTCATAAGCGCCCGCACCGATAAATGAAGTCAATCCAGAGTCTGCTGCCGCGCGTGATTTCATTAATCGTGTTAATTCCATTTCCGTCAAACTAGGGGGAATGGGCGGTAACGCTTTTACACGTAAATTTTCTGGGATTTCATCAAATAAATTTTCAATATTGGCGACACCGATTTCGCGCAACATCGCTTCGGTGTCAACTTCCGTATGGGGTATGAATGGCATACATTACCTTTTTTAATGTGCTTCTGATGCAACTTGTTTGGTATATTGTTCGGCGGTTAATAATTTATTGAAATCATGCTCATTTTCAAAAGGTCGCACGCGAAATAACCAGCCTTTTCCATAAGGATCTTCATTGACCAATTGCGGATTTTCGAGTAACGCTTCATTTATCTCGATGACTTCTCCTGAAATCGGTGAGTAAACATCGGCTGCCGCTTTCACCGATTCTACCACTGCGCATTCGTGGCCAAGTTCGACATTGCTTTCGGGTTCTGGTAATTCCACATACACAAGGTCGCCTAACATGGTTTGTGCATGATCCGTAATACCGATTGTTAAAACATCGTCATCTTGACGAATCCATTCGTGTGTTCTTGAATACTTCAATTTGGTTGGCACACTATTCATTTTAAGCTCCTAAACAATTGCTACAATATTCTTTTTACCCAATTTTACAAAAGGTAATTTTACGATATCCACGTCACAAGATTTGCCACGAATATCAACACAACAGGGTCCTGTCATATTCGCATCAATGCGTGCAAAAGCAATGCCTTTTTGTAAAGTGGGAGAAAAACTTCCGCTGGTGATTTCACCAATGATTTTGCCGTTATTCAATACTTTTTGATGATTACGTAATACGCCGGGACCTTTTAAGATGAGACCGACTAAACGCTGGTTCACACCTTCCGCTTTTTGCTTATCTAATACGGGGCGCCCAATAAAATCTCGATCGTCTGGCAGGAAAGCAACTGTCCAAGTTAAATTGGATTCGAGGGGTGTGACTGTTTCGTCCATGTCGGCGCCATATAAATTTAAGCCTGCTTCGAGACGTAGTGTATCTCTTGCGCCAAGTCCGCAAGGTTTGATTCCGCATTTGATGATTTTATCCCAGAGTAAACTTGCTTTTTCATTGGGTAAAATAATTTCAAAACCATCTTCACCGGTATAACCCGTACGTGCAATAAAAAAATCACCTGTCGTCATGGCTTGAAATGGTTTTAAATGTTGTAAAGTATCTGCATTATCAAAAATGTGAGGAATGAGGTGGGCGACATTCGGCCCTTGAATGGCAATCATCGCGAGATCATCGCGTTCAATGATGTCGATGTTGGTATTGCCTAATTGCTTCTGAAACCAGCTTAAATCTTTATCATGTGTTGCGGAATTGACAATTAAGCGATAAAAATCATCTGCAATTTTATAGACAATTAAATCATCAATGACGCCGCCTTTTTCGTTAAGCATACAGGTATATAATGCTTTCCCAGGCGTTAAACGTAAGACGTTATTGGCTAATAATTTTTGTAAAAAAGGCGCGACTTCTTGCCCTTTAAAATCAACGATGGTCATATGCGACACATCGAAAACTCCCGCTTCATTTCTAACATGATGGTGTTCTTCTACTTGAGAGCCATAATGTAATGGCATGTCCCATCCTGCAAAATCAACCATCTTCGCATTCAAGGCTATATGTGCTTGATACAACGGAGTCTTCTTGCCCATAAACTGTCCTGGTTTTTTTAATGGATTGCGCAGTATAACGTTTTCGATGGGGGGCAGCAACGTCATCAAATATATCATGCGTAGGCCCTGTAAAAGGAAGCAGTTCCCGCGCTCTTAGCGGGAATTGCTGTTACACTAATAAATTTTCTAACCCATACACTAAGTGATTCAAAGACTGAACTTTTTGGCATGCTAATACAACGCCCGCCATAAAGCACTGACGATCAATGGTGTCATGACGAATAGTGAGTGTTTCCCCTGGTGCGCCAAAAATAACTTCTTGATGCGCAAGAAAACCAGGCAAGCGCACAGAATGAATAGGAATATTATTCATAGTGGCGCCGCGTGCACCCGGGATAGTTTCGCGCGAAGGTTTGAGTGGTTGATGCGTGGTTCTCGCTTTTCCTAACAATTCTGCAGTTTTTAAAGCGGTGCCAGAAGGACTGTCCTGTTTCCCTGCGTGATGCATTTCAATGATTTCAATGTCAGCAAAATACTTTGCAATCTCTCCTGCGTACTTCATCATCAATACCGCGCCGATGGAAAAATTAGGTGCGATAATGCCTCCCAATTTTGCATCGGCTGAAAGTTGTTGCAATTTTTTGATTTCTTCGTCTTTCAATCCACTTGTCCCAATGACGGGATGTACGGAGGCCTTGATAATAATCTCTGTATTTTTAAAAACAGATTCCGCATTGGTAAAGTCAATGACAATATCTGGCTTATGTTCATGAATAGAGGATAGAAGATCATCTCTCTCACCATTCTTGTAAACGAGCGTAAAATCGGAATGTTCCGCGATCGTTTTGCACGTTACTTGTCCCATCTTACCATTGGCGCCATTAACCAAAATGCGGATTGTCATGTTATGATCCTCTTTTGTTGTATTTAATAATACTTCTCGATTGCGCTTCTTCTGCATAAATATCTTTTCTTCTTGTATTATAAGGATTTTCTTTTGAACCTGTGGATTTTCCATTTTTGAATTTGAGGATATCTGCACGTGCTTTGTCGAGTAACTCTGATTTTCTTTCCAATTCATTAATTTTTGTTTTCAGTTCACCTTGTAAATATTTATGCTCCTTCGACCAGGATATTTTAGCATTTTCATGATCGAGTGCCATTTTTGCGAGTTGGTTTTTGGTTTCCTCGAGGTTTTTTTTCAAGTTATCGTTTGATCTCGTAAGTTCTTTGAGACTTTGGATATTTTTTTCTTTATTAACTTCGACTTCCGTTAAACGTTTGCGGAGTTCATTCATATAAGTTTCTTGTGCTTGCAAAAGATTACTATTGTCCGAAGATTCACTTGCAAGATCATCTTTCTGTTTGGTTAACGTGGTAATATTTTTTTCGAGAGTATCAATTCGATTAACGTATTCCATGATCATTTCACGATTCTTGTTATTTTGTGCAATGGTATCGGCATGTTTATTTTTTTCAAGCGCTAATTCCTCAGAGCTTTTTTGATAAGCTGTTTCTAGCTCTTTTAAGTTATTCACGGTTTTCATTAATTGCAAATTTTCTTTGGATTTGCTTTCTTCAGTTTTTTGTTTTGCATTCAGCACATCGACTTTATCCCATCCTTCATCTGTTTCGCTTACTTCGATACTTGGTAAAGGGATTTTTATACCCGATTTTTCAAATGTGAACATAGCGACTCTCCTTCGATAAAATTAAAAAAATCGCGAAGTAATTTCGCGATTTATGTAACATCAAGATGGTCTCGGCGAACGATTTTTTGAAGTATCAGTGCTTCTTTTTGGATTTCGAGGGGAAAAGAAACCTACT
>JABDEN010000046.1:0-5002 GCA_013287025.1 Gammaproteobacteria bacterium
CTTTATGCTGCAATAGAACATAATCAAGTGGAAGCTGCTAAATTATTGTTGTTTTCTGGTGCAAAAAGTGATTATAGACATAACGCTTTAGTGTTAGCAATTACTCGTAATTATATTGAAATGGTGAATTTATTATTAATTCATGGCGCTGCAACGTTGAATCCATATTCAACGATGGAAATGCAGCGTATCATTAGCGCCGTGCGATCGGCTGCAATGGGAAAATGTCTTTTAGCAAACGGATTATTTCCTCGAAGGTTGAACTCACAAGTTTATTATATACAGCATTATGTGAGTAATTTTTTTGAAGCGGCAATGCAAGGTATTTATCCTTCTTCCATTCAAAAAACTATCATTCAATATGCATTACCTGATGTAACCGATCCACAATTTGATTTTACGTCAGTGATTAAGTTTATAGAAGCATATTATTTATATCTTTTTAAACCGTTCTCAGATTTTAAAAATAAAAATGATAAAGCAATAATCCAAAGTATTTTTAATGAAGTGGATTATACGTTGCCTCCGCAAAGATTAAAGCAGCAATTACAGATTAATTTAAGCAAATTAATTGCTATTCCTTCTGCGATTAATAACGCCGTGCAAACTGTTTTATTGCAATTAGGTGAGGGTGCAGAAAAACCAACTTATCCTCAAACTACTAACCTTGAGAGCAAATTTGAAGTCATCGAGAGAGGTCATAATACTGAGAATATTGTAGAATATTGTTTGCATCGTTACGATGCGCTAACGCTCAAAAAAAATTTGAAAACTTGCACGTACGTTGACACGGATTGGATCGTTCGAGCGTTAAAAATTGAAATAGAAAGAGCTCGCAATGGCCTGCAGGATGAAGAGCCCATTTCCGATATACTTTTGAAAAAAAAATTCGGCGCAATTAACTTAGCGGTTAATTTGCGGGCGAAAGATAAGGCATTGCACGAATCCATTGTAAAAAATGAAGTTAATAAAGTGAAATCTTTGATTCATGAAGGCGCGTCATTAAATGAAAGTATTTTTTATCAATATGGCACAACCCCGGTACATCTTGCGATAGCCAATGATCATTTATCATTGTTGCAATTTTTTATTTCAGAAAATGCAAATCTTAACGTGAAAGATAAAAATAATAGAACCCCGCTCGAATTAGCTTATCAAAAAAATCATGCTGAATTTATTTTATTACTGATTCAAAATGGTGCCTATCAGTCGCAATTCAAATCGTTGCACCCCATGTTTTTAGCGCATTATGTCAGAGAATTTTTTCATTTTATTTTGATGGATATCATGCCAAAAAATATGCCGCTCGCATTGATTGATGCAATGTTGCAATACATTTTAGATGAAAATGATTTTGAAAATGTGACGGATTTCATCAGTCAAGTGAAGCAGTTTTATCGAAAAGAATTTAAAAATGATGGGATGACGGTTGATACCGTTTTACCGCCGAGGGCGGGTTTGACCCTCTTTGAAAAAGAGGGTCGACGGGCGAAGCCCGGCGGGGAGATTTGTCATCGTCTAATAAATCCCCCCGTCATGCCCAAAGCGCATGCCGGCCCCCTTTGTTAAAGGGGGCGGTAAAAAAGGAAATGCTCGTCATATGCGGGATAGATTTTAAGATATGCGCACGGCTGTGCGGCAGATTCGAACCAAAATGGACGCAAAAAAACGGAGCATACACGTTAGTATGTGAGTATTTTTTGGGGTCATTTTGGTTCGAAGGTGCCAGCAGACGTGTGCCTTTAAAAGTATAATGAATTTATATAAAAATAGGGCAGCAAAACAAAAACTATGCTGCCCTTAAAACTGTGTTGTTATAATTATCTGGTGACTTCGTATCCTACTAAACCACCGACACCTGCGCCGACGATCGTGCCTGCTGCACTGCCACCTGTTAAGGCGCTACCAGCGATACCACCGAGGACTGCACCCCCACCGATACCCAATGCTTGATTTTCACCTGTGGTACAACCAACAGATGTAGCTATAGCAAACATCACTAACAAAATGCTAATTAGCCTCTTCATAACATCCTCCCTTGTTTTATTTTGCTTCATCATGATTTCATCTTAACATATCTAAAAATGGGCAATTCTAAAGAAACTGTAACTCATTGAATCTATGAAGGGATAAAAAATTACTTTATTTTCCAGTGGTTAGCATTTGTACACGAAATTGTCCTTGTTTTTCGATACTTAGTGCTCTCCAAAGCCAAGGAATCGTTTCTTCACACTGTTTTTTTAATTGAAAAGGGGGGTTAATGATGAGCATCCCTGAGCCATTTAAATGCAATGTGCTATTTTCAGGATAAATACTTAACTCTACGATTAACATAGGATATTGAATGTTTTCTTGCAAGTTTCGGTAAAAACGTTCAATGGGAGGACGATCTTTGATGGGATACCACACGGCATAGATGCCCGTCGCGAAGCGTTTCAACGCAATGGGTAAAATGCTTGGCATCGTTGCTAATTCATTAGGTCTCTCATATGGAGGGTCGATGAACACAAGTCCGCGGCGCTCTTTCGGTGGCAAAAAAGCTTTTAAACCGAGATAGCCATCCATCAAATGCGCGCTGACATTGATATCTTTCGCAAATTGCGATTTCAGTTTTTGATAGACCGTTGGATGTAATTCAGACAGGATCATTCGATCTTGCGGTCGCAAAAAATGACGCACAATCATGGGTGATCCCGGATAATAATGGATAGATGCCATTTGAGATTGGCTTAAACGACTATTAATTCGCTGAACGATATTCACGTATTCTTTAATCAGGGGAGGGGGATTTTTAGAATATAATTTGCCAATGCCTAATTTAAATTCTTCATTTTTTTTGGCAGTCGGTGAAAATAAATCGTAAAAACCAAATCCTGCATGCGTATCCACATAACAAAAGCCATTATCTTTTCGCAATAATGATTTTATTAAAAGCATTAAAACATAATGTCTCAAAACGTCGGAAAAATTTCCGGCATGGAAAGAATGGTTATAATTCATGTTATCCCCACAACGGGTAATGTTTTAATGTAATATTTTCTGAAAAGAATATTTTAGTACTGGCAGCAAATGAATCCGTGTAGTCGGAAACATAAAAACTTTTTTGCCCTGTACCATTTATATTTAATAATTTTGCATTTTCTAAACCAGCTTTGACAGCTAGCGCAACGATGTGGGAAGGATCAATAATTTCTACTTGATGACCAAAATGCGCCGCAATTTTTTCTTTTACCACGGGATAATGTGTGCATGCCAACACTAAACTTTCTAAGTTTTGTAATGTCGGATGTGATAAGTATTCTTTTAATAAACCGTCGATCACATTGGTATTGCCAAATTCTTCAATGGCTGAAGCGAGTAAATTGGTTGCAAGTGAAGTGAGTTGAATGTTGCATTTTAACTTGGCAAATTTATTGTGATAAACATTAGAATTTACCGTTTGGCGTGTGCCGATTAACCCAAGACGTTTATTGGAATGCGAGTGACAAAGGTATGCAACCAAAGGGTCAATCACATTCATGACGATTGCTTTATCGCCAACATATTCTTGTACCAGATCGAATGCGGCGGCAGATGCGGAGCTACAAGCAATCAGGATTAATTTGCACTGTTGTTCAAGAAGCATATTCGCAATTTTGACGGAATACGCTTGGATTGTCGTTGCAGATTTATCGCCATAGGGTAAGTGCGCCGTGTCACCAAAATAAATAATATTTTCATTGGGTAGTTGATTCACAATGGCTTGTGTGACCGTTAAGCCACCAATTCCACTATCAAAAATTCCAATCGGTTTTTCTTTATCCATTTAAATCTCGTTCGCAAAGGCAAGAGCACGAGTATATTCTTCTGGCGTATTAATTTCGAGAGTTTTTCTTTCCGTTAAACAAACTCGAATTTTATAGCCATGTTCGAGTGCGCGTAGTTGTTCTAAACTCTCAGTTTTTTCGAGGGGAGTTTGGCTCAAGTTGCGATAGTGTAATAAAAATTCGCGACGATAAGCGTAAAGTCCAATATGCTGATAAACGGGTGCCGATTGTTCCGTTCGAAAATAAGGAATAGGGGCGCGTGAAAAATAAATCGCATTGCGATGAATGTCGGTAATGACTTTGACGGAGCCTGGTTCTGCATGATGTTCACGATTGAGTGGGTAAGCAAGGGTTGTCATGTCAGGCATTTCGCCATCTAAATAAGGCTGGACCAATTGCTTTAACATAGCGGGCTGCACAAAAGGCTCATCACCTTGTAAATTAATGATGACGTCCATCTCGGGAAATTGTTCCGATACGACCGCACAACGATCGGATCCGGTTGGCAAATCGGGGTCTGTCATGATGAATTTGCCACCAATTTCTCGAATGACATCGGCAATTTCATCGCTGTCCGTTGCAACGACGACATTTGTTAAAAAAGAGGCATTGGCAGCATTCTCATATACCCATTGAATCATGGGCTTACCGCGAATTGGCAATAATGCTTTTCGAGGTAATCGAGTGGACTGAATTCGGCTAGGAATGACGCACAAGATGCGCATTTTATGCTCCATAAATACGATTGATGCGTATTTTAACCGAATTTATTTTGGAATACTACGCAAGATGGGTTGTTTGCAATCCAAAAGTCACCTTACAACATGATCTTAGGCGAAAAAGGTGAAAAATATTGCATAAAAATAACACGTAGACTGTACTTTTTATTGTAAATTTTGTATTATATGCATAAATTGTAAACAAACAGGTCCTAGGTAGATTATGTTTTTTAGAAATGAAGAGTCCCCACAATCTTCTCCAATCGATTCCGAAAATCAGGGGGAAAAAAAGGGTTTTCAATGTAGTCACGAGAACTGCAGAAGAAGTTTCACTCGAAAATCTAACTTAGAATCTCATATGGTCACGCATTTATCCAAAGAGGCACGAGAAAAGGCGAGAGTTGCTTGTAAACATCCAGGATGCGATAAGACTTGCGCATCACAAAAGGTTTTAAGCGTCCATATGCGAACGCACAC
>JABDEN010000046.1:5102-8523 GCA_013287025.1 Gammaproteobacteria bacterium
GCACGAGAAAAGGCGAGAGTTGCTTGTAAACATCCAGGATGCGATAAGACTTGCGCATCACAAAAGGTTTTAAGCGTCCATATGCGAACGCACACAGAAGAAAAAACTTATGTTTGTAGTTGTGGGAAAGGATATAAAAATAATAAAGATCTTAAAAAGCACCTTAAGAAAGCGAAAAATCCTCTGGAGCATCGCAGTCTGCACATTTCGAATAGGGCGGGAATCCAAGCCGAACCTAACACTTCTAGAAATTCTGAAAAATCTTTTGCGTGTGACTATGAAGGTTGCGATGCGAGTTTCGCCAAAAATTTCACATTGAATCGTCATAAAAAAACACATATGTCACCAAAAGAATTATTAGCAGAAAGTGAAAGTAAGGGGAATGTTTGCAAAGAACCACAATGTAAAAATAAATTTTTCACACAAATAAGCCATTTTGAAAGACATAAGCTAACCCATACCAAACAAAAACCTCATATGTGTAATTGTGGAAAAAAATATTCAGATAAACATAATTTAATAAAGCACGTTAAGAAAGGGAAAGATTCTCTGAAGCATTTCATCCTACCTCCAGAAAATACAGAAACGAAAGCAAGTGCACCTTTTCCTGCTTTTGACCCCTCTCTTCTTGAATTTAATTCTGATGCGCCTTTCAATCAGGATTTTCTGCTGAATGAAAATACAGGTTTTCTCTTACCTCTAAGTCCAGCAGTTGCACTTCATGATAGTATAGATACGCTACCTAATTGTGATCCTAATGATCCACTTTTCGGGCTGTCACCACAAACCTCCCCTCTGTCTTTCCTTAATTTAAATTCAACTAATATTTTAGAGTTAGAAAGGGAAAATAAAACCATGGTTTCTCCTTCGTCAGATTCTTTGTCAACGCCAGAAAAAAGAAAAACCATTGAACATCAAGAAGAAGTAGTGCTCCCGCCTAAAAAGAAGCGCCTCTCGAATAGGGCGGGAATCCAAGCCGAACCTAACACTCCCAAACCTTTTGCGTGTGACCATAAAAATTGTCCTGCAAGCTTCGCTAAAAAGAACGCCTTGAATAGTCATAAACGAATACATATGACGCCAAAAGAGTTATTAGCACTAGGTAAGGGGCATGTTTGCAAAGAACCACAATGTAAAGATAAATTTTTCATACAAAAAACCAATTATGATAGACATATGCTAGGCCATGCCAAACAAACACCTTATATGTGTAATTGTGGAAAAAAATATCTAGATAAATATACTTTAAGAAACCACGTGAATAAAGGGAAAGATTCTCTGAAACATTTCATCCTACCTCCAAAAAATGCAGAAACGAAAGCACAGGATTTTCCGCTGAATGAAAATATTGGTTTTCCCTTACCTCTAAGTCCAGTAATAGATATGCAAGTAACATCGCAGAAAAAACCCTTTGCATGTAATCGTGAGGATTGCAATAAAACTTTTACCGAGAAACGTAGCTTAAAACGTCACGCGTTCACGCATTTATCCGAGGTAGATTATGTTTTTTAGAAATGTAGAGTCCCCACAATCTTCTCCAATCGATTCCAAAAATCAAAGGAAAAAAAAGAGTTTTCAATGTAATCACGAGGACTGCGGAAGAACTTTTAGTCGAAATCTTGCCTTAAAAGATCATATGGTCACGCATTTATCCGGAGAAGCACGAGAAAAGGCGAGAGTTGCTTGTAAACATCCAGGATGCGATAAGACTTGCGCATCACAAAAGGTTTTAAGCGTCCATATGCGAACGCACACAGAAGAAAAAACTTATGTTTGTAGTTGTGGGAAAGGATTTACAAATAATTGTAATTTTAAAAAACACATTAAAAAAATGGATGATTCTTCGGAACATCGTCCTGTTAAACAACCTGAAAAAAGACACCTTTCGAATAGGGCAAGAGTACAAGCCGAACCTAACACTGTTATTGAAAAGAAAGTAAATGCAGATGTGCCTCTATTCGAATTTTCTGTCGATGCATTCGAAAAATCGTATAATCCTAATACATTTTTTAGTGATGATATTTTATCTCCTATTTCAGTGCGACCAGCATCGACAAAACTCGCGCCAAGAAATCCTGAAAAACCTTTTGCGTGTGACCATGAAGGTTGCGATGCGAGTTTCGCCAAAAATTTCATCTTGACTCGTCATAAAAAAATACATTTACCCAAAGAAGCGCAAGAAAGTCGGAAACATGTCTGTACATACGAAGGATGTAATAAATCCATTTCCACAAGGAGTAATTTAAAAAAACATATGCTAACACACACAGGCGAAAAACCTTATGTTTGTAGTTGTGGGGAAAAATATACAGCTAATGCTACTCTTAAAAAACACATTATAAAAATGGGTGATCCTCTGGAGCATCGCAGTCTTACACAACCTAAAAAGAAGCGCCTTTCGAATAGGGCAAGAGTACCAGCCGAACCTAACACTGTTATTGAAAAGAAAGTAAATGCAGATGTGCCTCTATTCGAATTTTCTGCCGATGCATTCGAAAAATCGTATAATCCTAATACATTTTTTAGTGATGATATTTCATCACTCATTTCGGATGCAAATATTGAATTATTATGCCAATCTTCTCTAGTTACTGAAGAAAAAAAGCCTACTCCGTTTCAAGAACCCACTCAAACTGCAGTGCAACCAGCATCGACAAAACCTTTGGTTGTTGTACAAAGTACAGCATCTCCCATTTCGGCACAATCATCTGTAGTACCTATAAATATATCTATAATGCTAAACTTGACTCCACAAGAGTTTAATACACCAGAAGTAAGGAGATTACTTCATAGTGGAGAGTGCCAAGTTGTTTATATGAATGGTCAACCACCACAGCTTCCAGAAGTTCTTCAACCTGCATTAGATCGCCCTCTTGTTACACCTGACACAGTAGTAGTCCAAGATGAGAAAAAAAACGAAGCCCCAATTTCAATGCCAGCGAAAGAACAAAAAGATATAACATTTAATATCACAAGTACTTTATTTAAAAATAAAAGAAAACTGGATGAAGTCATCACGATTGATGATGAAAAAAGTTCGAATGTAGTCTTTAAATATCCAAGATAAGGTCTTAGATAAATATGCATGTAAGAAACTCCGCGCAGAAACCAAAACAAACTTTTGCATGTAATCATGAGGGATGCGATCAAACTTTTACCCGAAATACTAGCTTAATACGTCATGCGGTTATCCATTTATCTCCAGAAGCACGAAAAGCTAAGAGACTTGATTGCAATCATCCAGGATGTAACGAGACTTGTGCAACACGAGACAGTTTAAAAATACATATGCGCATGCACACAGGTGAAAAACCTTATGCTTGTAGTTGTGGGAAACAATGTACAAACAATCGTAGTCTTAAAAAACACATTACGGAAATGGACGATCCTCGGGAACATTACAGCCTTACGCCACCTAAAA
>JABDEN010000046.1:8623-12803 GCA_013287025.1 Gammaproteobacteria bacterium
TTGTGGGAAACAATGTACAAACAATCGTAGTCTTAAAAAACACATTACGGAAATGGACGATCCTCGGGAACATTACAGCCTTACGCCACCTAAAAAGAAGGGCCCGTCGGAAGTAAAAACTGTTCCTAGAAAGAAGCGCTCTTCGATTAGTACAGGAGTACAAACCGAACCTGATATTGTTATCGAAAATAAAGTAAGTCCAGATATGCCTCCATTTGAATTTTCTTTCGATGAGTTCGATAGAACGTTTAATTTTGATACGTTTTTTAGTGACAATACTTTATCTCCTAATCCTAATAGATTAAGTAACAATATTTTATCTCCCATTCCGGGTGAAAGTATTGATTTTTTACCCTTATCTCCCCTAGTTACCGAAGAAAAAAAACCTACTCCGTTTCGAAAACGCACTCGAGCTTCAGCGCAACCTGCGCCAAGAGATCCAGAAAGACCTTTTGAATGTGATCATGAAGGTTGCGAGGCAAGCTTCGCCCAAAATTGCACCTTGAATCGTCATAAACAAGTACATATGACGCAAGAGGAGTTATTAGCACAAAATATCGGACATTTTTGTAATGAAGTGGGATGCAACAAATTTATTAAGGGTAAATCCGATTTAAAAAGACATTTGGAAGCACATGCAAGAGGAAGTATAAAAATAAAACCTTTGGTTGTTGCAGAAAGCACGACATCTCCTATTTCTCCACTATTATCTGTTGCACTTACCCCAGTAGTTCAAGATGAGAAAAAAAACGAAGTTCCCGTTTCTTTGTCTCCGAAAGAACAAAAAGATATAACATTGAATATCACAAATAATGCGTTCGAAGAAACGTTTAATTTGGATGAAATTTTTAGAAGCAATACTTTATCTCCTAATCCTGATCCATTTTTTAGTCCTTTATCTCCCACTTCGGGTGAAAGTATTGATTTTTTACCCCTATCTCCCCTAGTTCCCGAAGAAAAAAAACCTACTCCATTTCGAAAACGCACTCGAGCTTCAGCGCAACCAGCGTCGACAAAACCTGCGCCAAGAGATCCAAAAAAACCTTTTGAATGTGATCATAAAGATTGCGAAAAAAGCTTCGCCAAAATTTGCACCTTGAATCGTCATAAAAAAGTACATATGACGCGAGTTGAGTTATTAGCACAAAATATCGGACATGTTTGTAATGAAGTGGGATGCGACAAATTTTTTAAGGATAAATCCGATTTTAAAAGACATTTGGAAGCACATGCAAGAGGAAATATAAAAATAAAACCTTTGGTTGTTGCAGAAAGCACGAGATCTCCTATTTTTCCACTATTATCTGTAGCACTTACTCCAGTAGTTCAAGATGAGAAAAAAACGAAGTCCCTGTTTCAATGCCTGCTTTTCAAAGGGGCGGTGTTTCAATCGCTTCCGAAAATCAGGAACAAAAACAAACTCCCAAAAAGAGAAAAAAACTAACTCTTAAGTGTGATCATGAGGGGTGTCATAAAACTTTTACGCGAAAGTTCACTTTAAAACGTCATGCGGTCATGCATTTACCCAAAGAAGTGCGAAAAAATATGAGATTTGCTTGTAATCATCCAGGATGTAATGCATCTCTTGCAACAAACTTCAGTTTAGAATTACATACGCGAACACACTCAAAAGAAAGACCTTATGCTTGTAGTTGTGGGGCAAGATTTAAATTGAATCAGATTCTTAAACAGCACATTAAGAAAGCGAACGATCCTCTGAAGCATCAGCCCATTTCGACTAGTACGCAAGTAAACACAGAAGAAACCCCCTTAGTTTTTGCAGAAAGCACGACATCTCCTATTTCCGCACAATCTGTAGCACCTACCTTGGTAGTTCAAGAGGAGAAAAAAAACGAGGCACCTGTTTCTTTGCAGGCGAAAGAACAACAATATATTACTTTGAATACAACAAATTCTGTTTTAAAGAAAATGGAAATTAATCCCTGCGAAAGGACTATTTCAGAAGCAAGTTCTGATAATTTATTTTCGTGGAATCTGTACTTATCCAATCGGGAATTTTTCATAATATTGGATGCAAGAAAGGAAGAATTTAACTACACAGAAACTCTTCCAAGTATTAATAATACTTCCTTAGAAGAGTTACAAGAAAAAATCGGATATTTGCAGGAAATATTAGAAAAAGGTGTTTTTTCAATAGAAAACTTTCAATCACAAATAGGTCTTACTCTTCTAGAAATGAAAGAATTAAATCCGAAAAGCTTTGGTTTTCTTTATAATAAACCCTTATCTGACCTTAAATTTGTTATTTTTGCGTTGAGTTGTCTTCCTGTCTACAACTATCAAGATTTAGGAGGCACATACTGTAACCGTGATTTTCTAAAACGATTTTGGAAGGCGATTCATCTAGAAAATTCTCATTCTTTTACTTTATTTAAAAATAAAAGAAAGCGGGATGAAGTCATCACGATTGATGATGAACAAAGCTCGAATATAGTCCCTAAACATTCAACACGAGGTCATAGATAGATATGCAAGTAAGATCGCAGAAAAAAACCTTTGCATGTCATCATGAGAATTGCAATAAAACTTTTACCCGAAATACTAGCTTAATACGTCATGCAGTCACGCATTTATCCAAGGAAGCGCGAGAAAGTCGAAAATATGCCTGTGAACATTGTAATAAATCTCTTGCCACAAGAGACAGTTTAAAAGTACATATGCGTGTGCACACAGGTGAAAAACCTTATGCTTGTATTTGTGGGAAACAATGTACAAACAATCGTAGTCTTAAAAAACACATTACGGAAATGGACGATCCTCGGGAACATTACAGCCTTACGCCACCTAAAAAGAAGGGCCCGTCGGAAGTAAAAACTGTTCCTAGAAAGAAGCGCTCTTCGATTAGTACAGGAGTACAAACCGAACCTGATATTGTTATCGAAAATAAAGTAAGTCCAGATATGCCTCCATTTGAATTTTCTTTCGATGAGTTCGATAGAACGTTTAATTTTGATACGTTTTTTAGTGACAATACTTTATCTCCTAATCCTAATAGATTAAGTAACAATATTTTATCTCCCATTCCGGGTGAAAGTATTGATTTTTTACCCTTATCTCCCCTAGTTACCGAAGAAACAAAGCCTACGCCATTAGAACCCACTCGGGCTTTAGTACAGCCAGCATCGACAAAACCTGCGCCAAGAAATCCAGAAAAACCTTTGGTTGTTGTAGAAAGCACGACATCTCCTATTCCCACACAATCTGTAGCGCCAACTCCAGTAGTTCAAGATGAGAAAAAAATCGAAGTCCCTGTTTCTTTGCCTCCAAAAGAACAAAAAAAAATAATATTTAATACCACTAATTCTATTTTACAGAAAATGAACATTAAGCCCTGCAAAAGGACTATAACGCTTGCAAGTCCTCCTAACTTAAAGCAGTGGAATAACCTAGTCACTGGGGAATTTTTCAAAACATTGAATGAGAAAAGGAGAGAATTTAATTATCGAGAATCTCTTTCATATGTTAAGGATGTAAGAAATGATAATAATTTATTATTTAAGTTCCCTGAAAAAATCGGATGCTTGCAAGAAATATTAGAAAGTGGTAATTCTCCAAGAGAAAATGACTTTCTTTCACAAATAGGCTGTACTTTTTTACAAAGAAAAGCACTTAGTCTGGAACGCTTTGGTATCCTTTATAACATACCCCTACTTGACCTTAGATTTGTAGTTTTTGCGCTTGTTTGTCTTCCTGCTGTGTACGACTATCAAGATTCTAAAGGCGCATACACTAACCGTGATTTTCTCAAACGATTTTGGCATACGATTGATTTAGAACATTCTTATTATTGTGATTCCTTTGTTTTATTTAAAAATAAAAGAAAACGGAATGAAGTCATCACGATTGATGATGAAAAAAGTTCGAATGTAGTCTCTAAACATTCAAAACGAGGCCCTAGATAGATATGCATGTAAGAAACTCTGCGCAGAAACCAAAACAAACTTTTGCATGTAATCATGAGAATTGTAAGAAGACTTTTACCGATAAACGTAGCTTAAAACGTCATTCTGTTAAGCATTTACCCCCAGAAGTACAAGAGGCTATGAGAATTCCTTGTACCTATCCAGGATGTGAGAAGACTTGTGCAAGAAAGGACTCTTTAAAAAAACATATGCAAAGCCACACAAAGGAAAAACCTTATGCTTGTATTTGTGGGGGA
>JABDEN010000046.1:12813-14345 GCA_013287025.1 Gammaproteobacteria bacterium
ATTCTAATCTTACAAGACACGTTCGACTTCTGGACGACCCTGAACATCACCGCAGTAAAGCGACTGAAAAGACGAAACCTGGGTCGATTAACAAAGAACTAAAAGCCGAACTTCCGGTTCATGCTGAAAATGAACCTTTACTTGCTTCAGCATCTTCTCCTTTTGAGTTAGATTCTAATATGTTTTTAAATTCGGATGAAAAAAATAATAATGTATCTTCAAATCCAGCAACTCCTCTCAGCATATTTAGTCCCCATGTAAACTTTTCAGATGAAATATTTAATGGTAGCTCATCTTTTGGAATTTTTTCGCCAACTGATGATGATATTTCGCAAGTAGCGTCGACACCATTTAAGCCTACAAATTCTCAAATTGTTTATGATGATAAGAAGCCTATGGCATTGGAACATTCTGTCCAAGCTATCGTGCTAAAGCCATCAATTGAACCTCGGTCAATACATTCTCAAAAGCCATTTAAATGTGATCATAAGGATTGCAATTCTACTCATACCAATATTAGTAATTTAATACACCATAAACTACTTCATCTGACGCGAGAAGCTTTATTAGAGAAAGGTAAGGGGCATGTTTGTGAATATCCAGATTGTGGTAAATGTTTCGTAGACAAACGTGACTTAGCAAGACATATGCGAAAACATACCAAAGAAAAACCTTATGAGTGTTGTTGTGGGCAAAAATATGGAGATAATACATCTTTAAAAACTCACGTGAAGCTAGCGAAAGATTCCTTGAGACATTTCTCTGTTACATCTAAAAATAAAAATTCTAAATCGGTCGACACAGAACTAAAAGCAGAACTTCCAGTGAATGCTGAAAAGCAATTAACGGAACCTTTGCTTGTTTCACCATCTTCTCCTTTTGAATTAGATCCGAATATGTTTTTAAGTCGGGATGATGATTTGTCTTCTAATTCAGGTGAAAATATTAATTTACTCAGAGACCCAGCAACTCCTCTCAGTATATTTAGCCCCAATGTAAGCTTTTTAGATGAAACTTTGGATAATATAATATCTTCTGGACTTGTTTCGCCAACCAATGAAGATGAAACGATAACCTCTTCTTCATCAGGAGCCAAAAAAAGAAAAAGCATTGAACATACGGAAGAAGTAGTACCTTCTATTAAAGAAATGAAAGTTGAAACTCATCTTTCTCTCGAGCAGAACATTCAAGAGTTAGAAGCTACAATACAATCCACGGATACTTTGATAAAACGATTGCAAAATGAGATGGTAGAGGCGATAAAAATAAAAAATCAAGCGATGAAGCGGTTGACTCAAATAAAGCACCCTACTATTACTTCGAGTGTTTATCGAATTCCTTCTACACCGACATTATTTCAACCAAGTTCTCGAGATAATTCAGAAAAAAATCACCATGACCCATCACAAAATATAAGTCAAAGCCTGAAGTGAGAGCGTCTTTTTTACATTCGACGATCCATCGTTCCCGCCATGTTGCCAAAAGCGCGGCAGCATTTGCCGGTGCTTAAGCAAAAATTGCCGTTCCCCGAA
>JABDEN010000047.1:0-148 GCA_013287025.1 Gammaproteobacteria bacterium
TGTGGGTCATGCCGCCGTGAATCCCATCACGGTGACCTATAACAGTGGAAACACAAGCTTTGTTTCAGGCAGCGCTGGGACTGCCAATTATGTGGTATCGGTCAATTCTGGTGTGATTCCCCCGAACGCGCCATTGACTTTTCATCTC
>JABDEN010000047.1:158-12902 GCA_013287025.1 Gammaproteobacteria bacterium
CAGTTCCGGCCTTACCGCCACCCAAATCACGAGCGGCTCTTCCTCTTGCACGAATGTTAACACACTATGCGGCAGTTCTTTTCCTCTAAGTGCGGGTCAAAGTTGTTGTCTTTCGTTTACGCTTACGAGTACTAAAGCGGGCAATTACAGCATGCAACCTAGCATCAGTACGACGCCTGCGGCCTATTCGGCAAAAGCGGCTTCAGCAGAACCCATTATGGTGAGTGCATTGAGCTTTACAAGTATTTATGCGGAAACAAATGGTTTAGAGACCTATTCCCCGGACAACGGAACGACCTGGGGTTATATGCTAAGCCCACAGTTCGGGTGGGCTTGGGATGCAGCTACATGGGCCACAGCCGTCACGGTCGTTAATGGAACAACCACGATGTACCAGGCAACAGGTGTTATGGGTGATGGTTCTTGCATCAATAGCCAATGCAATGGGGCCGCGACGTTGGTTTATAGTTCAGATGGGATAACCTGGAATCAAGTGACGAATACGCTGCCCACCTCCGATCACAGCGACTGGGTGCAATCGTTATTTGCGGTAGGAGATACGGTTTATGCGGGGACTGGAGAGGGATATGTCTATTATACGAATAACCAAGGGTCAACTTGGGGGCCTGCTGCACCATTGATTGTTCCGGATAGTAGCACTGTCCGTGCGATAGTGGTTGATGCCAACGGTGTTTTTTATGCGGGTACTCAAGGGGGACATATTTATTACTCCACCACATCGGGACAGGGTTGGACTCCCTTAACGAACCAACCGGGAGGAACCGCCATCCAAAGTTTAGGGATTGACACGAACGGCACTTTATATGTGGTCACGGATATTACCACGACCCAACCGCAATACAATACGGCACCGCGGACAGGAGGAAGCTGGCACTTAATGACAGCCCTACCCTCAGGCAATGCTACAGCAATTGCTGCGACAGGGACTACAGTGTATGTAGGAACCAATAATACCACTGTCATGTACACGTCGAATTTTGGAGAACAATGGAACGGAGGTCAAGTGCCAGGTGGCGGTAATAATATCTCCATTACTTCACTATTTGTGAATCAGAGTTTATCGCCGCTGTTTGTTGAATCATATGGCATCATCCCCCTCAATGGTGGTGCGAGTCAGTGCGGCCTTTCAGGAGCCGCATGTACTGTGACTGTAAAAAACCTGAGCAACACGACAGTGACGAATGTGCATGCGAATTCAAGCCAATTACCCAGTGGTGTCACTCAACAATCCTCTTCTGGTTGTGCTTCTGTTGCACCAGAAGGCAGCTGTTTCCTCACGTTTGGTGCAAGTGGCACCAATGGTTTTGCGCCGACGGTTTTTAGTATTATTGATAACAATGGGGATGCTGTTTCCGAGGCGGCGTTGGTTTCCTCCCTGACGCCCAATGGGTCTAATTATTATTACGTGTATGCTATCGATGCGTTGAATGCCTATGTTCTTGATAGCACGAATTCAGATGTAAATGGAAGCATCTGGAGCTCTAATGGAACAAGTGCTGATTTTACGAGTCTTTGGGGCATAGCGGAAAATTCAACTATCGGTAATGCGTATCCTAATTCGAGCGCACCAACAGGCGCAACAGCAACGCAATATGGAGCGCAACAAGCTTGTAAAGGTGCAACGGATGGCACTTGTGACTCAAATAATATTTACATTTATTATAATGGCTACAGCGCAGGTAATCCTGTTCCTACCAGTGATTATGCTGAGGGGTTATGCTATGCCAATCAGGATGGCGGTGCAGCAGGCGGAGGTGAGTGGTATTTGCCTGCTGCCTGTGAGTTATATGGAAGTATTTATTTTGACGTAACAAATAATCAATTTGGAAGTTGTGCCCCTGCACTTACCGGTATTTTTAGTTTATATAATTTAGGGACTTTAGGAGGAGACCTGTTCAGTTTATTGGCTGCTGGCACTTACTGGAGTTCTACCGAGGTCTCGAACGATCCAATGCAAAGCGCGTGGAGCCAGGTCTTGGTTCCCGGTGGCAGCGGCTATCTGTTCTTCGCCGGTAAGAGCTCTCCGTCTAGCGTGCGGTGTTCCCGGGCTTTATCCCTTTGACAGTTCATCTGTTAAAAAAACTATAGTCAAACATGGACATCCTTGTTTGACTGTGTTTTCGGCGACGCGGGTCCTTTATGAGTTAATATTGACATTGCGACGAGAAAATATACAATCGGAACATAAATTACGGGAGACTTTCTCACATGCCAAAGCAAGAAAAAGAAATTCGTATTCAATGGCGCATTGAGGAATATCGATCTACTTGGATACATAATAAAGGTCGAGAAGGGGATTGGGACCCTACAATAACCGAAGGCAGCTTTGCGCCTGAAAAGCAAAACGCTGAGCTCCAAAAAACCATACAAAGCTATATCTGGACCTTATCCCTTCATGAAAACTTAAACGCAGTAAATTCTGTAACCAGCCTCATTATGGAATATTTACAACCACAATATAGTGCGAGTGTATTAAGATCAGCTTTAAAAAGTGATTATATTTATTCACAAAAAAAAATTAGCACCCGATTTTCTTCTGAGGGAGCAATTCTTTATCATGACCCTTTTATTCTTCATCGTAACCATTTTAGTAATTACCGCGATTTCGGTAATTACAGCAGTATGAATCATTATTGGCTGAACCCTGAACCCCTGAGACCCCCGACAGGACGAAAGGAAGATAATACTTACGCAACCTATTATGTTCGGCCGTATATTGAAAAATTATTTTTCGATGAGAAGCTAACTACATTTTCTGCTCTCGTTGATAGTCTCTTATTGATCAATGAAGATGCCTCTTACCAAGCTTTTATCGCTAGCCTGGAAAATACTAACCTACAAAAAGAGCTATTATTTTCATGGGATGCATCGATGGAAGATTACGTCATCCGTCATCTTAACGCATTAGATGTCTTTGGAAAATCACTTAAGCACTTAGAAGAAAAAAGACAGCAAATTTCTGATCTTGTTGCTGAATTACGCACGATGCTTTCTGCAAATCAGAATATGCATCAGACAGAAAAATGCCCGAAGAATCAGTTTAACAAACTTAAGTTTAAATTGGATTTTTTAAAAAAATTACACCGCCATGATGCCGATTTTTCTATTCATCATGATTACAAACGGCTCGTAGCAAATCTCGCCACCATACTCTTTCCACCTTTAGCAATTGCCAATGTTATTTATAAATTAACAACTAATAAATGGCTCTTTTTTAACAATACTGTCGTTGAAAATAAAATCAATCATATTCATGTCGGGATTCAATTAGGCGGCCTGCGAAGCTAGCTCCGATTAGTCGCCAAGTGTAGTTAGAGTGCGGATACCTGAGCTGTTACTCTATTTTCTACATCAACGCCATCGATATCCGTTTCGTTATGCGTATGCCACAATGAATAATGGTGATAGGCCGTTCTTTTTTGTTGAATATTTTCATCCAGTTTTTTTAGCTTTTCTATAATGAGCCCAATCTCTGTCCCCTCTCCTATTTCCAAATAGATTTGTTGAATATCAACCACGTGTTCTTTGAAGATATCTTTTTTAATAATCACTTGCGCTAATTGATCCATTTTTTTAAATGTTGCGATAGTATCGCTGTTTTCACAATAGTATAACAGGGCGTGATATCGATAAAAGCAAGGCCTACATTCGTTGACTAGTACGATTAAATCGATGACTTCTTTATCACCTATGATAGTGGCCATTTCAAAAGGAGTGATGGAAACTTGATTTTTATCATCACATTTTTTATCTTTGACCCATAGGTCAAAACGTTTCATTTGGGAAAAATCCAATTTTTTTTGAAGTTCTGTGCGAAATTCTGTTATTTCCCTTAAAACGGGATGTTCAGTATCGCCTTGGTATTCAATTATTTGGTATATATGTTTATGATACGAGGAGAGATTCATGGCTTGTGCTGTAATGAGTGTATTACAGTCGCTAAGTGACGATGGGCTAATGGGTGCCCCATGTTCTAGCAAATACTGAAAGCAACTTAAATGATTATTATTTAAAGCAAAGTCCACCAACGTTTTGCCATTTTTCATGAGAAAATGCGCATCTGCTTTTTGTTCTAATAGAGTCTCTACTATCGAAGGGAAATTATTCAAAACGGCAAGCTCTAAAGCAGTTTCTCCTGATGGAGTTTTTAAATGGAGATCGGCTTTCGCCTCTAGTAATTCCAGAATATTGTAACGTCCTTTTTTTGCAGAAATATGTAATGGAGATAATCCAGTGGGGGGTAGAATAGTTGGATCTGCACCGTATTTTAATAATGCTATTGAGTCATGAAAAGTAGTATATTTGTCGATCGCATGGTAGAGAGTCGTTATGCCATTTTCATCTTTTTCATTAATATTAGCTTTTGCATCAATCAAACATTGGATAATTTCTTTGTTTTCAAGTGAAACAGCAATGGCGAAACTAGTCCGGCCAAACTGGTCAAAATGATTAGGACAAGCTTTCGCATCCAATAATATTTTGACAACTTCTATTTTCTGCTCAATGACTGCATGATGTAAGGCCGTTTTTTTTAAGCCATCCATAATGTCAGGATGGGCTTTTTTATCTAATAGTAATTTAATCGTGGAAACGTGTCCGTCTTGCGCCGCTACCATAAGTGGCGTAAGGCCGTCATTGTCTCGCGCAAGATACGATAGATATGCTTTTGCCTCAATTAACATTTCTACCACATCGGTAAGTCCTTTCATTGCAGCGATATATAATGCCGTTTTTTTATTATTCATTTGCTGATTGACACGCGCATGCGGCAGCAATAATTTCGTCAGTAAGAAATTTTTATTATCGACAGTATAGTGTAGTACGGTTGAACCATCGGTAGAACGCAAATTAACATCTGCCTTTCCTTCTAATAATAAATTCACTGATTTGGCATCATTTTTTTCAACCGCTGTCCGTAAGCAGGAAAGGTTATTATTATCTACAATATTAGGATTAGCTTTATGTTTTAATAAAAAATCGATAGCTTGATGGTTTTGCGTGAATGTTACTATGCTCAAGCAGGTGTCGCCATTATTATCTCTATGATCAATATTAGCCTTTTTCTGAATCAAATATTCTGCGATGTTAAAATATTTATGTGAACTAGCAGAGAACAAAGGCGTCTGGGACCCATAACTCTTTTCAAGATCGGCCTTGGCATGAATTAATAGGATAACAATATCACTGCGATTATGTTGTGTTGCTATAAAAAGTAGAGGACAAGGAGATTGGCTCACTAAAGCACCGGCGTGGAGGAGTGATTTTACTAAAGAAGTCTTTCCTATTTTTGCTGCCATATATAATAAAGTACGTCCTTTAGAGTCGATTGCACGGCTCTTTTCTAAAGAAGGCACTAATGGATGGAAGGTTTGATAATCAGGATGTTCCTGCCATTTATGTATGATGGTGTGGGCCAATGCACTGTCTGATTGTAAAGCAAATGTTTCTATAAAACCAACTACGCAATCGGTATCGCTAATATTCTTCTTTATTAATAAACCTTTTAAAACCTCTGTACTGAGCTCACGGTGATTAAAATCTTTCGGTGGTAATTGATTAAAATCAACCAAAACCCAATTCAGTTTTTTGCCCGAATCAAACCCCACTAGAATAGCATGGCCAGCGCCTATAATAAATAAAGCGAATTTGAAAGGCCTATCTTTAACCACTAATTTTATAGTGGCTTCTAAACTAGAAAACATTTTTAAAAAATCTTGCCTGTAAAAGAATTCAGGAAACGCATGAATAGGTACAATTGAATCTTTAGTCTCCTCAGGAGAAAATAACGATAAACAAGCACTGAGATTTTGATTCTCTGGTGCAGTCTTTTTCACAAAAAGATCATTATATTTATTAGGCTGGAAGATGATTTCAATCTTTTCTAATAACTCAACAATATCAAATAAAACAGCTTCTTCTTTTTGCATTTCATCTAATTTTTTATTGAAATGTTCGCGGACCATTTTTTTTATTTGGTCATTTAAAAGCCGGGTCTCTTGGTTAGTCAATCGATCAGAAAACACCATATTCGTATTGGAATCCCAAAATTTAATGGGATCGAGTCGAAGACCATATTTTTCTTTCATGTCCTTACAAATATCAGGTTTAATGGTTTCAATCATTTCTTTTCTTTTTTTGTAAGCATGATCGATAGTCTGTTTAAAATCAGCAGAAGAAATACTAGCTATTTTTTCTGAGTGACTCGTCAATTGTGGAAGTAAGCCTCGTAGGAAGAGAAGCATTGCAGCGCCAGCACCACCATAACAAATACCTCCCTCATTTGATGGTAAAGAAATTTTTTTTGAAGGAGCAATAATAAACTGTTGCGAAGGTGGAATATAGGAAACCTGATGTTTTTCAAATAATGTGATATTTTCTGTTTGCGCTTTTTCAATCGCGTAATTTAAAATACTTTTCCCATCATTAAATCGAATATGAGGGTCCGCTTTATATTCTAATAAATTTTTTATGAGGTCGGTTTGATTTTGAATAACGGCCTGATGAATTGGAAATTCTTTATCTTTTGTTCCTACATTAGGATCTGCTTTTGCTTTTAATAGTGCATGGGCTATGTCATATGCTTTATTTTTTAAAGCGATAAATAGCGGTGTTTGTTCGTCATCTCCGGGAATATCAGGGTCAGCACCTTCTTTTAATAAAAGTTCTACGACTTTAGGATGGTTTTTTTCAACCGCTATATATAGCGCAGTGATTTTTTTGGAGTATTTTATGTTTACGTCCGCTTTTTCTTGCAGCAGTAATCTACAAATGTCCAAATTACCATGCTCTGCTGCAATATACAAAGGTGTTGCACCATTATGTGTTGCTAGAACCGAAATAAATGCCTTATGTTTTATCAACTCTTTAACAACTTCAACCTGCCCACTTTCAGCTGCTGCATAAATTGTACTCGTAGGGCCGAAATATTGATTAACATCTGCTTTTGATTCTAGCAAAAGCGGTATCAATTCAACCAATCCCTTTTGGGCGGCTGTATAAAAGCTTGGGGAAATATTCGGATCTGCGTTTGCTTTAATAAGCTTTTTTGCGACATCAATATGATTATTTATTATAGCTTTGGTAAGCGGTGTGCACTTATTGATATTTAGTCCGTTAAGGTTTGCTTTTGCTTCTATTAATGCAGAAACAAGACTTAATTTTCCAAGCGTGGCAGCTCTATGGAGTGCGCTTTCTTTGTCTCCATCAAGAAGATTGATATCAGTCTTTGCCTCAATTAAAAAATGCGCGATCTCCTCTTTATTATTTGAGATTGCAATCATTAAAGGGGTGGTATTTTGATAGGCTACATTTACATCAGCGTGTGCTTGGACCAACTTTTTCACAACACCAGTATGGCCATTTTGTGCTGCCAAATATAAAGCGGAGAGTTGATTGTTCATTTGGATATTCAAATTGGCTTTTTTTTGAATTAATCGATCGACCACCTCTTCATAGCCATTTTCAGAGGCAATTATTAAAGGAGAAACACCTGCGTTATTCAGTGAAAGATAAGAATGGTAAGCACCTGCATCCAGCAAAGCATAAAAAGCCGAAAATTTTTTATTCAAGAGAGCACTATATAATGAGGTTTGTTTTAGTTGTTTTGTACGTTGATTGATATTGGCGCCATATTTTAATAATAATTTTATGGTAGATACATTGTTGATGAAAGCCGCCACATGCAGGAGCGTCCAACCATTATCATCAATATGGTTGGGGTTTGCTTTAGCTTCTAAGAGGAGTTCTACTGTTTTTATGTCCTGGTTCCATAGGGCGAACGTTAATGGGGGTCTGCTATTGACGCCATTAATTTTACTTGGATCAGCCCCTAGTTCTAATAATCTTTTGGTAAAGGGTAAATCTTTTGATCGAACGCTTTGGGAAAGCAGGCCTCTACCATTAGAGTCTGATAGTTGGGCTTTTTTATATGATATTTCTTCAGGGGTTATTTTTTCCCATGAACTATCTGCTTTCCATTCTTGAAAGATTTGGGTTGCATGCGAGAGATCATTTTTTAATACAAAGAAAGAAGCTAAAAATATTGAATGCGGGCCTTCATTGGATATGCCTTTACGTATTTCGAAGGCGACTTCGTCAAGTTTGATATATTGTGTTGGAAAATGTACATTAGAAATGATAGACCAAGAAGGCGTGTCTTTATGCGCTATTCCTAAATAAAGTGTGTGGCCTATGGCTTGTAATATACAGCCTATTTTGATTTCACGGTTTTTTTTATTCAATATATTTTGTAAACTACGAAAATAATTAACCAGTTCAAATTTTTCAAAAGCACAATATTGTTGGTCTACTTGCACAATAGGATTTTCATCTAGTTTTGTGGGTTGTAATAATTGAATATGAGGTATTTCATCATAAGTATGTTTCACATTAGAAAGCGTTAAAGTTCCATTGAGAAAGTGGTCTGACTCATCAAAAAATGCAGATATCTCAAATAGTTCATCATCCATTTTTTTGTCAGGCGTTAATTGCTGTATCTTAGCGTTGACTTTTTCTCTTAGGGTCGCTTTTAAACTTTTATTAAAAAAAGGGACATCTAAAATAGTAAAAGGAGATTGATCAAAATTAATGTATAGTTCTTTGGGTGTTAAAGAACAGTTCCAAAGTTTTTCTGGAGGAATAATTAATTTCCACGCTGCTTGGATTTCATCAGCAACTTCGATTTTTGCCTTTTCAATGATTTTTATTTTTTTTGATTTGGCTAATTCTAATTTTTTTTCAAGTTCTTCCGGTTTTTGGTCAATAATGCGATAAATTCTAGCATCGTAATGAGATAATTCATCTACAAAAAAAGCAAAAAGGCCAGTGTAACAGAAGGAGTGGGCAAAATTGTAAGTGCCAGGATCATAATTAAATTTTTTGAAATATGGCTTTAAGTCATCGGGATTGAATGATTTTCTAGTTTCAGACATTGAAAAAGCCCCTCTTCTTTTTTAAAAATGTAGGGCGCAATTATATGGTTGATATTAAACAAAATCAATTTATATGGTTATTATTTTTTCTATCAAAAAACTTATTGATAAAATTTATATTTTCTTAAATCATTTTTTGAATAATTATTTTGTTAAAAAAACCTTCAGCTTATTGACCTCGTACTGATTACACAATGATTTAAATTTATCCTTTAATTCCGCAACGATTGCTAGAGCTTGTTGATCTATTTGGTAAGATGGCAGTTTGTTTTGTATGCTTTGAATTTTTTCAATTAAGTTAATCATATTTTCTGGAGACAGCATTTCTGCGTGTTTTATAATGAGCGCGAAATAAACCTTATGATCGAATATTAGTCTTTTTTGATACCTTTTGACACGAATGAAGGCGTTACCTCTAATGTATTATTCTGCAATTCAAGCAAGTTAGGAAAGGTGCTAAAATTTGACATGCTAGCGAGGATTTTTTTACCTAGACGTCGATGGCTATTATTTTTCAGATAATCCTGCGTTTTTTGATATACTGTCTTTCGCAAATCCATTTTATCTTCTAGTTTTTTATCGGTAATACCAACTTCACTAAAATTATCTGACAATGCATGTATCTCAATTGCAATATTATAACTTTGCGAACTCATCAAATATCCACCACATGCCATGGGAGAAGCTCGACTCACGTAATCAGGGAAAAAATAACAATAGTTCTTCCAAATATCAGGCCAGATCATATAAAGATATTCCATTTGATTTTGCTTGAGTTGCAAAGCTAAAAAATTCTTAAAATTTAATTGATGGGTACTAAGATATTCTTCTCTCTGCTCTTTTTTAATTAGTCTTTGGTATAACTGTTCTTGTAAGTCATTTACTTTATATATTGTTCCTATCTTAAGAGATTGAATAATACATTCTTTTGTATTTTTAATTTTCATTTCTAAAATTTCATCATGAGGAAGACCTCCGAGCACACCCATAAAAGAATAATCAAAACTAGAAAAATGATCCCCAGCATTATATTCTCCTATATGTAAGAGAAATTGGTGAAGTAAATAATGCTCCGTTTCTTGCTTATCTTTCAGAGATAAATTATTTATTTTAGAGGTTGCCACCTGTATATCTTTAAATAAAGCATTGGCGCATTGAAGTACGGTATTCATATGTGTTTGCAAGGGATTTGCTTGTAAAAAAACGATGGCCTTCTCTGACAACAGTAATTGATCTATTCCTTCCTCAGTTGCGCTAGTTAACTCAACTATATGACAAGTAGGTTGTGCTTTAATTTTAAGGATGCTTAAATTGCTCCAATGCAAAGGAGGTGTTCTATGTGTAGAAAAATCAACTTTTCTATCTCTATCTATATACCGATAGAAACCGCTATCATGATCAATTTTATGAAAGTATATTTCTGCCCCAAGCTTTTTTAGTATTTTGATCGCGGTTATTAAAGCCTCAAGATGTTCCGCAGATTCTTGACGTTTTTTTGTAGTATCTTTCTGTGTTTTTGAATTATTATATGCTGCTACCTGTTCTTTCCTTTTTCTAATTAATTCTTTGAATTCCTCAATTAAAAATTTTACTTTCTCTATATTTTCTTCTGAAACTCCCGTGATATTTATTTTTAGCATAAAGTTTTCTAAATGAAGATCAAAATCGCATAAATAAGTAGCGACGACCACGATAAGTTCTAAACCCAATTCACAATGGAGATTCAATATACGTAAATCTTCAAATAGTTCTGGATAAAATGTTCCTGCCATTAGCATTCTTTTTTCAAAACCAAATAATTCACACGCTTTAAATGAAGCCAGATCATTTGACCATTCGCTAACTACTCGTAATTGCCTACAAGCATTTTTAGGTGATACTTCTATATTCTTATCTTGAAGAACAAGATATGCAGGTGCAATAAGCGTTTTATTAATAGAAGAATCTTTAAGAGATTTTTTTTCTTTATCAATATTTAGTTTTATGGAAAAGTCCGATGGCTCTTCTATATTCACCATTTTTTTTGCCACATCTGCTGAAAATTTTTCAGATAGTATATTACCTATTGTGGTACATACTTTTAAAGTATAAGTTTTATGCTCGTCATTTTTATTCAGGACAGTGATATCTAAACCTTTATTGGTGCCATGAATTTTTTCCCGAAACGAAATGATTTCTGCAAAATCAGGAGAATCTGAGCCAATAGAAATTATTTTGCCAATTATTTTTTGTTTTTGTTGCTTGTCTTTTATAGTTGAAAGTAAACACGAAACGATGCCCTGTATTGCAATACATTTATAAAGAATAGACTGTGTTTCTTGTCTCCAGGTATGATTTTCTACCCAGTGAGATAATTTTAAATATTCAACTTCATTAGTTAAATCTACCGACATAAGAATAGGTTCGAGGCATTTTTCTAGTTGAGGTGCAATTTCATCCATGCCAAACTCTTTTTTATTGTTAAGTTTAGTTTCTTCCAAGGCCATGGAATATGCTTGGTTGAAAATTGATACAACAAATTTAGTATCTACTAATTTTGAAAGTTTATGAGGTAAGGTAGTGATTCGTGCCTTGTACATATCAATGGCTCTATTGGAAGCAGTCCGTTGCAATAATATTAGTTTTTGGAAAATTATCGCATATTATACATTCATAATTCATCAGTCATTTATTTTTTTCGAAATAGAACAGACATTTCAAGGAACAAACTGCACCTAAATAGCAACGCACAGTCGTAGGACAACTTATAACGATCATCTGTCAGGATTTCAATTTCTTAATATTGCATTGGCAGGTGATTTAACTAACGTTGAGACAACAGTACGTTATATTTCAAGGCAAAAAAACAAAATCAAAACCCTAGGGGATAAATTTCACATCGTAAAAACAGTGGATGATATACTGACAGCCAAAAGGGAAAATAAACTCGCGTTGGGTTTTTGGTTTCAAGGATCGACCCTCGCGGCTTTGGTGGACACGCTGCGCTTTGTCCACCCTGCATCTTTACGGGTTGCAACAAACCGTGCATCTGCCATAGAGGTCGACTACTGTTGATTCCGGATGAGCAATACCCTTTTTTGGACAAATACTGTTTTGAGTCGTGGTATCTCGTCCATACTTAATATCGTCGCAGAGAAAGGTCTTATAAGGTCCATTTCCCCTTAGCGGCCAACAGGTACCAGCAGCATAACTACTAGTAACGCCCAAAAACAACACTAACCCAAACAAATATAAAAATGTCTTCATTTCTCCTCTCCTTTTAAAATCACAGGGTTAAAGGTATATAGTTAATTATAGCATAATTCTAGGTTCTGGTTAAAACTCACACTTTCAATGAAAAAGTGTAAAATAAGCTATAATCTCGTCATTGGAGATACTCATATGTTTACTAAAAATCATTTAGATGAAAAAATGATCATGAATTTACGTAAAGTTAATAAAGATCATTCTGATGGGGGTTGTCAATTTGCCGCCATTGAAGCAGCTAAAGTTTTATTAAAAAAAGAATACGAACCAATATCTTTAGATTCTAAAACCGATTTTAGCGAAGGTAATGATCCTTTTGATTCGGCGGAATTAAAAGAAAGCAGAATTGGAAACTGTCGTACTGCAGAAATATTATTTTCTAAGCTTGCTGAATTAAAGAATAATGAATTATTTATTGTGAATGGGGAAGCCAGTATTGATCATACTTACATTATTTTAAAAACGCACCAATCATTGTGGCTTATTGATGCTGATAGAGATATTTATAAAAATATTAAGAAACCTAGTGATTTTATTCAATCGGTTT
>JABDEN010000048.1:0-5987 GCA_013287025.1 Gammaproteobacteria bacterium
TGAACGTGCCACTAAGAAAAAAGCTCATAGAGTTGAGGAAAAAATTTGTAAGAAAAATTATGATTCTTGTCTAGAAGCAAGAAAAAGTGATGACACCATCGCTGCAGAAACTTGCGATAAAACTTACAGAAAATGCTTAGAAGATAAAGTAAAAAACAGAGCTAATGAGACTAAAGATTATATCAAAGATAAATCTACCGAAGGTAAGAATATGATTGATAATAATTAATCTTACTAGAGATTTAATATAGTTAGTAACTAAGCATTGTAATGATTAACCCCATTTTCTGGTAAGGAGAATGGGGTTAATTTTTTTTGGGAACTAGGATTCTTGATTTTATTGATTCTAGGGAAGTTTTATAAATTAGATAAATGCTTAATAATAGATATGTCTCCTGATTTTCTCGAAAATAAAATCTTAACAGGTTACTTATTTTTCTAGTTCAACTTCATAACCTATTTTATAATCATTATAAGTTTTGTTTTCGGTAGATTTAATTTGCATAGTTAATTTCGCGGTATCATCTGTGCAATTGCGTGAATTATCTTCACATTTGTGGGAAATAAATATATCTGGAATTTCTAATTCTTGACCGGCTTTGACTGTAAAACTAAACCATTTTGCCTGCTTTTTATCAAAATCCCAACCCCATTGATCGTCGGAATAAAATTTGTGAAATATGCCATTGGAAAATTCGAATAGCTGATGCGATTTTTTATATTCTTTGAGGAATCTTATGCCATCAATATAATAAGTTCCTGGCTCTAAAGCCAATTTGACTCTGCCTCTTTTCAAAAGTTCAATATAAGTAAATGTCATCCTTTTTCCGTAAGTTCCGTCATTATTGACCTTTCTCCAAATAGTATTCACGCCACGATGATCTTGATAATCATCCTCTGACTGGAAATTTAAACTAACAATAGCAAGCCCATTTTGTGGGAAAGTATCTTCGATCTCTTTGGTTACCTTATGAGAATTAGGACTAATCGCCGATAAATTATATCCCATCAAAGCAAAATTATTCCCCATTCCACAGCTTGAAATGGTGAATAAAATTAAAAATAGGGAAATTTTTCTAGGAAGAGAGGTTTTCATGTTTGATATGTGGTTATTATTAATTAGTTTTTGGCTAATTGGGTTTAGCATTTTGGATTATAAGGGGAGGATTTTAATTTTCTAAGTTTTTTTTGGTTGGTACGGAATGCAAGCTGTGACGATTAAAAATATAATCAATATTTTGTGATATTTTAGTATTTATTTAGTAGGAATTCTGTGCAGAGCAAAAAGTTTATATAAGCTTTTGTTGGGATATAATTTGCGAATCTAAAGACAATGAAGGGATTTTATTTTCCTTAAAATTTCTGATTAATTAAGGATTTTACAATGAATGTAGTTGAGAAATATCGGGAGTCACCACCACGCAAACCCAGCGTGTTGTTATTTTTTACTGTGAAGCTGTTGTATGAATAACAACTCCCGATAGCTTAAAAATAAATTTTTAGCTCATCTTTTACAAGAAGAATTTTTACTTTTTTTAATTTTGTTTAAAAATGACTTAAATAAGTTGAAAATCTGAGAAATAATTCACCATTTTTGAGGAATATTGTTATTGATGCTACTGTTGTGATGACCAATAACATCAATAACGATATTCCTCAAAGCAGGATTTGCGAGAGGCAAATTGGCTGAGACTTGTTATTACTTTATAACAATTAATTTGGGATTATATTAGCAGTGATATATAATCCCGTAGTTGAGTTTGCGCGGTGTTTCTGTTTTCATCTTGATTTTTTTACCTTAAAAAGCTACAATCCGGTAAAAAGTTTTATTGTTAATTTTTAATTGTGTTATAAATATATAACATATAATTTATAACACAAGCAAAAAAATAAAAAATCTATATATCATTATAGCTAGATTTTATATGGTTATGATTGAGTTTATAAATTAAATAAGATAAAATAATGATATAAATATATATCAAATTCTACAAAATGTCTAACATACTTATTAAAAGATTAACCGATGAAATGAAGCAGCAGAATTTAACTGGGCGGAAGCTTTCTATGAAGGCAAATCTTAGTTATAATGCGATTCATTATATCGTCAGTGGCAAGAATAAAAGTACGAACTTTGAAGTTGTCAATGCTATAGCTGATGCGCTTGGGGTTTCGCCATTTTATTTGCTGGATGAAAAATATGATAAGAATCAGAAATATCTTCAGGAGCCAAAAGAAATTGAAAAATTTGAGAAAGAAGCATCCGGAACAGAAATACCTTATGATGGCGAATTATATCGTGAAATAATGTCTGTTGTGGAAAAATTATTAGTCGCTAAAAATAATTTGACCACCCAGAAAATAGAATATTTTACGCATTATATCTATTCTCAAATCCAAAAAGATGACTCTAAAAAGAATGAGAAAGATATTAAAAGCTACGCCGAAGGAATTATAGATTATGCTCTAAATATCGAGGATAGTTAATTTATAGTTTGAACCCAACCATAAAGCTCATCATCCACCGCAACTTTGGCAGCTTTAATCACTTTTAAATTTATTATTAAGCTCGCTTTCTTTTTAATTACGAATTCTATTCCGCCGCCATGCTTGGCAAAGCCGCCGATACTACTAATAGTGACGATTCCCGGAGTGCCATTAATTTCATCGAGCATATTCATATAATATTCCTGTTCGGATTCGCTGATATATAAAATATTACATTCTTTAAAATCATCGGTTGTAGATTTATTGCGAATGGCAAATTTCTGATTATTTCGTTTTAAATACATATAGACTTTATCTCGTCCAACCGCGCAGATTGTGATTCCACTTTTAGGACGATTTTTCCAATTAAGCCAACCAACTATTGTATCAATCCATGAGGCTTTAATTTCGCTTGTGGAAATTTCATCGGCGAAAGATTTGGTAGGCGTAGCTAATAAAAACAAAGTTACTACTAGAGCAGCAAAGGTTATATGGATTATTTTATATTGAAATTTTTGCATAAACCTTGCCATTTATCAAAATTTTAAGGTTACTTTGCCATATATTGTACGACCGACTGTAACAGGTTCGCTCCAGAGAGCGCCTGAAAATTCGGTGTGCTGATCATCAAATAAATTTTGTCCGACTAAATCAAAAGATAGATTCTTGGAATATTGCCAACCAATATGAGTATCAAAACGCAAATAAGCTGGGATTTTTAAACTATTGGAATAATTGTCCGTTACGGTGATTCCACCAACATAATATAAAATATTATCAAAAGTCACATTGCTTGAAATATTATATCGAGATTGAATATTGAATTGCTGTCTTGGCGAGCGTTTTTGTTCTTTTTCTAATTCAGTATCAGTGCTGCCTAGTTTTGTATCTAAATCTAATTTTAGATAAGAATAAGCTGATTTTAATTCCCATTTTTTAGTTGGTTTAACACTGCCATCCAATTCAAAACCAACGGCTTTGCCTTTGCCATTATTTCTTGGATAAACGCTGGCGAAAAGATTGCCATCTTCGTTTGTAATTCCTGAAAATTCGGCGCTGCGCAAATCGTTATAATCATTATAAAATAAGGCCAAATCAATCAAACTATTGTCCGTCGGTCTTATTTTATAACCTAATTCATAAGCAATTAATTTTTCAGAGTCGAATCCGGTATCACCTTGCTCTCTTGTATAAACAGGTCCAGAAGTGCCAACAACCATATTAATATCATATTCTGATATGCTCGGAGTGCGAGTAGCTCTGGCGATAGAAGCCCATAGTGTTTGATCTTCCGTTAGTAACCATGATGTTTTAATGCTGGGTTGAATTTCATAACCGGTGAAATCATTATGTTCTAATTTTGAACCAATAGTTAACAAAACTTTATCGGGCAATAACGCTATTTCATCCTGCAGAAAGCTGCTAAACAGATTCATTCTACGATTAACTGGATCAAAATTTAGTCTAAAATTATTTCCATCAAAGTGGCTATCAGTTCCTGTATAACCAAGACCTGTTGTTATTTTATTGGCATCTATGACAGAATTTGAATATTGAAAATCAAAGTTAGCTATTTGAATTTTTCTATTAATAAAATTATATTTACGCGCAGAATTGCTATAATCAAATTGCAATTGTGTTTCTTCTTTATTGCTGATTTGATGATCCCATTTGCCAATAAAATTACCGCCATAAAGGCTAAGATCGTCGGCAAATCTAGTTATTCCATTAGAGCTGGAAGTGTCAGGCCAAAATATATCTAACTGATTATTTCCATGATAACCATCACCCTGAATAGTAATTAAATCTTTCTCAAACTCATCATAATCAACGCGAAATCCTGCTCTATTAATGGTAAAATCATTACCGGTAGTTTTGGTGTAAAGATTGTCCTGATCATTTTCATTATAACGAGAAGCAAAAAGTCGATAGTAAGAATTATTTTGAATTTTCCCGCCATATCTGGTGCTAAGCGCATTATAGCTGTTACCATAAGATCCTGAAACAAATCCGTTTTGTGTATTGGATGCTGGCTCGGTAATAATATTTATCACCCCATTCACCGCATTCGCGCCCCATTGCGTAGCACCCGGTCCTCTTATTACTTCGATTTGTTTAATATTTTCCAGCATTACATCCTGCTCGCCCCAATAAACTCCGGAGAATAATGGCGTATAAATAGTTCGGCCATCAACCATAACTAATAATTTATTGGCGAAACCATCAGCAAAGCCGCGCGAAGTAACCATCCATTGTCCGGATTCGCCACGCGCCACTTGCAAACCTGGAACCATTCTTAAAACTTCCGCAATACTAGTTGCTCCGGAACGCTTAATATCCTCTCTACTGATAACATAAATCGCAGCCGCCGATTTAAAGGAATCTTCCGGTGTTTTGGAAACAGTAGTCTCGGCTAACGCTTCTTGTAAAAAGATCAGCGATAATGTGCTTGCGATTAAAAATATTTTTCTAATAATCATGAACAGTGTTTTATAAATTTTTTCATAAACATATTTTACGAACATAACTTGTCAAATCCATTTCCATTTAATTTTGACCAAAACATTTGATAAAAAATCAGGGAAAAAATTTGTCTTTTTATCAAGAGATTACTATCTCTATGCCAGTTTCATATTAGCTATAGTTATTATTTCATCTTTATGGTCAGCATTTGCCTTATATAAATCTCAAAAATCGGCGCTTGAAGAGCAGCTCATTGGTCAATCAAAATTAATCGACACCTCTTTAAGCAATTATCTCAATTATGTATCGCATATTGCCGAAGATAAAGGCCATAAAATTGCCTTAAAAAAAGGTGATTTAGTATACACTGCTGATCTTTTTAAACGCAATTTCTTCTTCCCAGTAACCAAATCCGGTCTAAAAAGAAAAGCTTTTATGTGGCCACATTTTTCTTGGATTGATAATAAAGGAAATATTTTGGTTAAAAGCGAAATTGGAATTTTGCCAAAACCTGAAAAAGCCAAAGCTTCGCAACATCTTTACCAATCAAGCATAAATAACTGGCAATTAAATTTATCGAATCCTTATTACGATCCGACAGAAGACAAAACCTTTATTGATGCTTCACTCGGCGTTTCAGATTTAAATAATGAAAAATATATCGGCTCGATTGCTACCAGATTTAATATCGAAAAATTAATTGAAAACTTAAAGATTGATCTCAATACCGATACCAAATTTATTGTGCTAAATGAAGAGTTCAAAATTGTTATGGAATCTGATAATAAAGGAATTAATAACGATAAATTTTTCGCTAATAAACTAGTGAATATCAATCCTGATACCGATTTATCTGTTTTAAAAAACCAGATAAAATATCATGGCAATGTTTATAGAATTTATAAAAAATCTTCCGATTACCCTTTCATAATTTTAACCGGCCATAAAGCTAATTCTTTCCAAAAAGAATTTCTCATTACTTTAACTCAAAGATTCTTATTGTTATTTTTAGTCGTATTTTGCGTAGCAACAGCCTT
>JABDEN010000048.1:5997-12709 GCA_013287025.1 Gammaproteobacteria bacterium
ATTTTTTCAGCGCAAATCTCTAATAAAAAAAGAAAAAGAAAATAATTCAAAATTAATCGAATTAAATAATAAATTAGAACATCAAAACCAACTAGCCAAAAAATCCACCAAATCCCGCGAGAAATTCCTCTCCGAAACGCGACAAAATATTATCGAAGATACGGTGGTAAAAATTACCAAAGATGTCGCGCTAATTCTGGATCATTACGAAAGCAATATTTTAATGAGCAAGCAAACTATTATAGATTTGCACAAAAAAATATTAGGTAGCTGTGCTAAAATCCTTTCTTATGTTTCCGATAATCTCAATTTATCTTATGTTAATATTAAAAATATCATTGAAGAAGCAATAGATATGGCGCATTACGATGCCTCTCTCAATAATGTAGAATTAATCGCTGATACTGTTGAAAAAATAGACGATATTTATGTCGATGAACGCAGCATAAAACATGTTCTAATTGCCTTAATTAACTACGCGATGGAAGATAGAAGACGCAATGAAAGCCAATCTTATGTTAAAATCACTGCCAAATCCGGTAAAAAATTTCTGGAAATAATCTTTGAAGATAATGGTCATGGAATTTCCGAAGAGATGAGAATGAAATTTAAAAAAAATGCTGAGAAAAAAGGTAAAAGTGAAAATACCATTTCATTAAGTTTGCAGGCAATCAAATCAATTCTTGCTTCTCATCAAGCAACATTAGAGATAAAACCAACTATGGGCAAAGGCAGTATTATGAACATCAAAATTCCTTACAACCCCTCAAAAACTCCTACTAAACCGGAAACAAAAAATATTGATAATGTTATAAAGCTTTTTCCTAAATAATGTTGGGTCTAGATTATAATGAAATTAATGTTAGTAGGTTTCAATTATTATTTAGACTCTACAATTCTTCCAAATTTAGTATCAAAAACTGCATTGTAGCCGTATTTAGCCATCCACTTAGTGGCACAAAGGGAATCCAAATCTGGTAATTTAAAAGATTTATCTTTACTCAAGTTAAATGTACGTTCTTGAATATTTTTGTTATTTTTATTCTTAAATTCAAATTGTGTATGCATTTCAGGATCAGCTTCTTTCTGAAATGCAATAAATCTAATTTCTTGATTAAAATCTCCAAAATAAAACCATGGACCTATATAAGTAATGTGGTAATATTTTTTGATAAATTTCCCCTCATTTCCTCTGGTGTTAAAGGATAGTCTATTGATTCTCCAGAACTATTAATTAATTCACTCATCCATACTTGTTTTCTGCTCCAAATTCCTTTTTTTGATTTTTGCCACTTTCCTATCTCAATTAATACAGGGCATCCTCTTAAGTCATTAACATTATAAGGATCTCCTATATTTCTATCTATTTTATTTACAGAATTTTGTGTTTCTTGAATTGTTCTTATCTCTTTTTCATAACTTTTAGTTTTTGGAATAGAGAGTCCGCAGTTTGAAATTAAAATAAGAATTAAAAAAAATATTAATTTTGAATTAATCAATTTGATCATGTTAATTATCATGACTATAAGATTAGAAGTTACAATATCTGGGGATGAATCAATTAAATTAGTTATCTTATTTTATGTTGATTTATGAATTTTCGATAAAATTTCTCAAAGATTTCTTAAAGACTTTTCCTTCATCTACTGTAAAAATTGCTGTCCAGAAAAATGGTAAAAATATTAAGTGGTTATAATTCTTGTAATCTATATGATAGGTATGTTTTGCATTAGATTTTAAATTATAAAAATTATAAATTTGATATTCTCTTGTCTCTGTTGTAGGGATTAAGCCAAACAAAAATACATTCAAGTAATCCAGTCCAGAAGCTCCGAGAAATGGAGGTTTTTGAATTTCAATCAAAAAGTTAGAATCAGATTTGTTTTCTACTAACTTAGAATTACATCCATACTCATCAAAAACTTCTTTTGAAAGGATTATGTGATTTTTTCTAATTTCTTCTAATGTTTCCTTTTGATAACTTTTATAACCATCACCCAAAGATACGGAATATTTTATATCACATTCCTTAAAGTTTGGTGTTTTATTGCTTACAATCTCATCCCGTATTTTATAATATCCTACTGTGCATGATTGAAGGAAAGGAGATGTCAAAATAGCTAAACTCAAAAAAATATTTCTTAAAATCATTTTTATTTAGAAATTTGATTAATATTTGTAGTAAGATTCTGGTCAGAATTTTGATTTACAATGCTTGTTGTATCTAAATAATCAATTGCCATATTAACAGGTTTTCCAATCAGACCATAAGTATTGTAAGGGTATGCTGGTATAATACTAATTTGAAGCATTAAAGGAGTATTTTTAATAAAATCGCTTCCTCCCCAATTATCATGAGTTAAGGACATATCATTACAACCAGGAACGATATAATTGCAAGCTAACGAAATTACCCCACCTTCATGACCAGAAAAAAAGTTACCCCAACTAAATGGTACAGGATCTCCAGGATTTTCATTTTTATCTGGATCTGCTTTATTTGCTAATCCAATATTGTTAGCATTAGGATCAAATATTCCATATGGTTCATCACCACTTTTGTAAACAGCACTTTTTCCCCATAAAATAGTTTGAGGTGTTCCTCCTCGTTGATTTTCAATATCTCTGTTAATTGCCATTGGACTTATTGGAATTGCTGCTGCAAGTTTTAATAATTCCGCAGTAGTGATTATTAAATTTTCTGGCATATTCTTAACCTCTGTGATTATTTCTTTTCTACCATCGTTTGTTAAAAGTCTCAAATCAATCGTCGTGTTAACATCCAAGTCACCAGTGATAGTATCTTTAGTCATTTCTTGCGAGTTGGTAATGTCGCGGTTTAGGTTGGTGAGTTGTGGATCATCGTTTGTTAGAGTTGTTCCTCCTGTGTTGGAGAGTAGATTACCGTTGGTGTCGAAGGTTAAGTTGGCATTGGTGGTGATTGATCCATCACCAATTGTAGCTTTGGTTAGTTGATCTTTTTCGTAGCCGCTGTCTTGTAAGCTTATATTGAATGAGCCTTTTGGATAATAATTGTTTTGTTGGCTTGGGTTATTGCTCGATTCATTGTTTATAGTTAAGCCCAAACCGATAGCGGAGCTTTCTTGTTTTTCAGTATCAGTTATATTCTCGAAGGTAAGAGTATTAGTGTTTAGAACTAAGTTCCCACCATCAACCCAGTTCTCCTGATTTGGATTTTTGGTGTTGAGTTGATTGTTTATGTTTTTTCCAATTGTGTCGGAAGTAGCATTTGTTACATTGGCAACTAAGGCACCATTTATGTCAGTATTATCACCAGTATTAATAGTAACTGAGTCAGTTCCAATAACACTCGTCTGATCATCAACCCAATCTCTATTAAACTCACTCCTTTGCGCATTATAACTAATATTTCCACCACTCTGACCACCACCAACTCCGAAGCTTGTTGATTTGGATTTACTGTGGCTAGTATCTTGCAGAGACTCGATTGTAAGATCATCCTGCGTATTGAGAATGATGTTCTGAGCTAAAAGATCAGCACCTTTGATACTTGTATCATCAAATGAATTAATCTTCAGAGTTCCATTTTCAGCTGAAAGAACAGTGTTAGTATAATTATTATCACTATCATCCGACTTACTATTCCTCAAAGATAGTTGCCCCATCAACGATTCCACGATCTGCTGAGTCGAAGATTCACCATAAGATGCACCTAAAGTTACAGTAGTTGTAAAGCCTTCCGATTTCATGTTACTGTTCTGGGTAGATTTCGTAGCTTCAATTTTAGTATCGTTTTTGCTGATAATCGTTATATCACCATCATTCGAAATTACATTGCCTTTAATATTGGTATTCCCAACTGATTCATCTACTGAACCTGTTAAATTATTACCACTAACCAAATAAATATCCTTATTAGCAATCAGATTACTCGCAACCTCATCATTACTATTAGTGCTAATATCCGTCTTATCTCCACTACGCTCCATCTTCAAATCAACATAAAATCCCCAAGTCTCAGCAGCAGATTTAGTCTTATCCGCAGCAGCAGCAAGCTTTAATACACCCAACGCCACATTCAATTCCGCCACTTTTACATTGGTTTCCGCATCATCAACAGCATCACTCGTAGCACGACCTTGTTTCTCAAGATCTTGCATTTGCTTGAGATTATCTTGCGCCGATTTTAAATCTTTACCAGCTTTCGCTAAATCATCCGCTGCATAGACTGCATCCAGCGCCACATGATTAATTCCAACTGAAAGCTTCAAAGAACCATCGCGAAGTTCCGTATCCGAATAAACATTATTAGAATTAGCGCCGATGTTGATATTGCCTTCGTTGCTGATTAGTTTGATATCGTTATTGGCTAGAAGATTGGAACTTAAAACATCAAGATCAGCTTTAGTGGTGATATTGATATCGTTATTCGCAGCTAAAGTGCTGGAACTTTGATTAGCACTCGTAGTTTTATTATCTTCTTCTTCAACCGTACTTTCCTTAACCTTCCAACAATTTACTTACCTCCCTATCCACGCCGCGAACAACACCACAATAACGACAGACACAGAAGACGATAAAACTTTCACACTTCACGATAAGAAGAACCCGAATGTGTTTGCATCTCTGAGTAATGGGATAGTGAAGTTGTTTAACGATACATTTCCTGATTTAAAACCATGGCAAGGTGTTGATGCTAAAACCAAGCAGGATGAAGCTGCGAAACAGGCTCGTGAGCAAGAATCTTTGGGTCATGAGGAACATACGAAGGATTTTGTGGTAGAAACGCAATCTGCTAGTTTAACTTCTTTCTCGGCCGATAATCCGATGGTTACTGGCTATACGATTTCTAATAATGATGCTGATGAATTATCTTATGATCAGGATTTGGATAAGGTTACTACAGAAAATACCACGCATGTTGCTAGTAATTTGAACAGTGGGAATGATCTTAATATTAATTCTAATTTGGGGAATAATTTAATCGTTGGCAGTAATTTAAGTGCGAATAACGATATTAATATTAATTCCTTGAATGGTGAAACTGTTATAACTTCTGCTCAGAATGATGGATTTCAGGCTACTTCTACTGTTAATCAGAATTACAATAAAATCTCCGTTGAGTATAATCGTGGAAGGTTATCTTTGGATTCGGAAAGTAAGGAAATTGTTTATAAGATTGAGATCTAGTGTTTTGTTCCTGATTAAACTGTATCTCATCAATTATTTTAAAATGCAGTTAATTTCATTGTGGTTTTTGGTTTCCTAAGATTGTAGTTAGCTATACGGTTATCTTATTTCATATTGTAAGATATTTTATATTAATTTTTTATCTTATGTAACTTATTAACTTTGATTTACCTCTATTATTTTAATAAATTCTTTAATTTTAAGAATTCTTCAAAATCCAAAATTAAAGCTAAAATAGTTATAAAAGTAATGGTTATAACTTGTTTGGGAATTATACAATCTGAATCAAAGAAGACTTTGTTTACATGATTTTTTTTATCTAAAAAAGCTCCATGCTTAGTATTTCTTAGAAGTCGAAAATATTCCTCTATTTCCTCTACAGTATCAATTTTTAATTTTGATTTGAACTCGTTTACTAGTTCTTTGTGAGCTACTTCTAAAATTTCTACAAACTGATGAACTTTTTTATATAATCCATTTTTTAAGCAAGATTTTAAATGATTTTTATATTCTTCTGATAACATTTTAGAAAAAAACCAGCCATCACTCTTTGTTTTATCTTCAGCTTGTCTTATCAGGTTCGCAACTTTATCTAACAAGGATAGCGAGAAAGTCTGAGCTCTATAAGGATCCGATGATAAAGATAATTGAGCAAAATCTGAGAAAATTAATTTTAATGCTATATTCGTTTGAAGTTGCTTATCAAGCTGCACATAATTTCCATTATCCAAAAAATTTGCAGGATTTGTTATATAATTTAAAGTCTTATTAATTCCATTTCCTATAGATTTCAGATAAAGACTTATAAAATTGTCATTTACTTCTTTTATTCCATTAAAAGCACAAAAATAGTTACTTTTTGCATGTGGAGATATTGAAGGTTGAAAATGTTCATAAAAGCTTGAAGTATATATTGGACTTATGAACTTATACATTCCTGCTTTGTAAAAATGAGCGAAACAGGAAGCATTATATTGGATTGGAAGAGTAAAACAATATGGAAAGGAACGCGTTAAACTTCCTATAAAAGTTAAAACATCATTAAAATTTAATAAAATTGCATCAAGAATATCTTGATCAACTTTTTCTTTTACTATTTTACCATCTTGATGAATTTCAAATAAAAATAATATTTTAGAAATGGAACGAACTAATCTTGTAAAAGTGTCTGCATCAATATTAACTAAAGTTAAATAATTAGATTCCATTTCATTTATCATAAAAGGAAGCACCTTTTCTTTAAGAATGTTTAAATGATAATCTGAAGTGTTGCAGAATAATTGACTTTTTATATAATATAATTTTTCCAATCCTTTAGAGGGCGGATCTATATTGAGTGATGGATCCATCTCAAGCATTTGTTTATCAGCTTTAATTCTTTTGTCTAAATCATCCTTTAGTATTTTTGGAACTGAATTAAAAATATTTAAAGAAATTTTATCTAAAGAAGTATTAAGTAAATCCTCCTTTGTTGAGACTGAGATAAAATCTTTATCAGGAAATGAGTTTTTGGGAATTATTAAATCATTATTCTCAACCC
>JABDEN010000049.1 GCA_013287025.1 Gammaproteobacteria bacterium
ATGAAATCGCCATGGAATAAAGGAAATATGGGTTTCTCTAAATTCTTTCACCTAAACTCCTCTCAAAATTTATTTTGGGAGAGCCACTTGAACAATTTTCTTACCTTCGGGAAACATCATATCCAATTTTTTTTCTGCAAAATTTTGGATGCGTGCTTCAATCGTCATCGTGCTTCTTTCCAGTAATAATTGACCCCATTCGACGTGTAACCTGTCGCGTTCCAGTACGAGCTTTTGCAAATCCGCATTTAATCTACGTGTTTCATTCGTCACATAGACTAAGCTCAAGGAAGAAACTAGGATCAAAATAATGAAAATAAACACCATGAAGTGATATGGCGTGAAAAATACCGAAACAACCCAGCCACGCGATAACGCCCCTTGATGGTTCAGTAAACGTGCTGCAGCATTCATGATATTTTTTCTCCTACGCGTAATACGGCAGATCGTGACCTTGGGTTATTTTCCATTTCACCCATTGAAGGTTTGATCGCTCGTCCAATTCGTTTAAATTTCAGTACGGAATTCTCCTTTTTAATCGGTAATTTCGAAGGAAGCGCGATTCCTTGCTCTTCTTTCTGCATAAAATGTTTCACAATACGATCTTCTAAGGAATGAAAACTAATCACACAAAGACGACCGCCAATACGCAAAGCGTCGATGCATTGCGCTAAACCTTGTTCAAGATCACCAAGTTCGTTATTAATTTTCATGCGAATGGCTTGAAAACTTTGCGTCGCGGGATTTTTGCCTTTTGGCCACGCAGGATGTGCTTTTTTAATAATTGCGCTTAAGGTTTCTGTCGTGGTAATAGGATTTTCTGCGCGCGCTTTCACAATAGCATGCGCAATTTTTCGTGAAAAACGCTCTTCACCATATTCCCATAACACATTCGCTAATTCTTTTTCGGGAACGCGCGCGATCCATTGTGCTGCACTTTCGCCCTTGGAATTATCCATACGCATATCAAGTGCGCCATTTCGCATAAAACTAAATCCGCGTGCCGCATCATCCAATTGAGGGGAAGAAACGCCAAGATCGAATAAAATCCCGTCTACTTGTCCAAATAATTCTTGGTTCACGAGAAATCGTTTTAAATCGGCGAATGAACCTTGTTGAATGGAAAATCGTGCGTCTTTTGCAAAATATTTTTCAGCATATTGAATAGCATCAGGATCTTTATCAATACAAAATAATCGGCCATTTTCATTCAGGGCATCTAGCAATGCTTTAGAATGGCCGCCACGTCCAAATGTGGCATCCACATAGAAACCATCCGGCTTAATCGCAAGTTGCGAAAGCACTTCCTTCATCAGAACCGGTTGATGCATGTCTATCATTTCATTCATTCGAACTGCCACCATAAATATTCCATTTTACAATGACAAAGATTTTAACTCATCTGGCAATTGCGCATCATCTAACAAAGATTCTTCGCTTAGCCATTCTTCACGACGCGCTTGCCAGAGAGCATCATCCCACAATTCAAATTTTTGCCCCTGTCCCACTAAAACTGCAATCTTTGTTAATCCAGCGTATTCGCGCAATAAATGCGGTAAAAGAATACGTCCACTCTTATCCAACTCACATTCGGTCGCATGACCGATAAGTAAACGTTGAATTCGACGAGCTTTACTGTTAAAACTAGGTAAGGCGGTGAGCTTGTTTTCGATCGCTTCCCAAGCCGTGAATGGATATAACAATAAGCAGCGTTCCTCAGTGTCAATGGTAATCACAATATGTCCATTGTCGCCTTTTAAACTTTCACGATAGCGCGTCGGCATAATGATTCTGCCTTTGGCATCGATGTTAATGGCGTTCACACCTCGAAACATATTACCCTCACTTTTTGCGTTGCGCTTTTTTGACAAAATTGCGCTTTTCATACCTAAGAATATACCACAATCCCCCACAATAAACCACTTTAAACCACAAAATGGCGCTAAAAATGGGATTAGGGATAATACTAAACAGGTTGGGGGAAGATAATTTAACCGTCGTCCCGCGATTTATTCGCGGGATCCAGAAAGCCCCACGAGGTTGCTCTGGATCCCGCGGACAAGCCGCGGGACGACGGAGATGATCTAAATGAGAAGAGCTCACCAATAAGCCGGGTTCTGTCGTGGACAGTCATTTATCTAGGATAATTGTCACCAAGTACCTCAAGCGACCTACCCGAGCTTCGGTGTGGGCACACATAAGATGATTTGCATCATCTTTAAAGCTCCTATTTGGTCTTGCTCCAAGTGGGGTTTACCATGCCACAATTGTTGCCAATTGCGCGGTGCGCTCTTACCGCACCTTTTCACCCTTACCTCAAAAATCGAGGCGGTTTATTTTCTGTGGCACTTTCCGTAGGTTCACACCTCCCAGGCGTTACCTGGCACTTTGCCCGATGGAGCCCGGACTTTCCTCCATTTTAAGAAAACTTAAAACAGCGACTGTCTCGGTAAGCTCAACGCGCATCATATCATATTCTGTTTGGATGAATACTGCTTTTCCTCAGGTTTTTTGATGTTTTTAAAAAGATGCCCATAATCCGCCGCATAATTCACTATCATGTCAATTAATACGGTAGGTTGTGTGGTTTCTTCTAAAAAGATTTCATTCGCATAAGAATGTTTTAAAATTTTATCGTCTAAAAATAAAAAATTTCCGCTTTCTAAAACCGCAACAACACGATTATTTTCTGAAATATTTAATTCGATAATGGGTTCTTTTGCTTTGATATCAATTTCCCGAACTTGAAGCGTTTCGCTATGAATGACATATAAATTTTTATCTGCAGCTCTTCCTAAAACAATTTTACTATCGGGTAATAATAACCATTCCTCGAAGAACACGTTAAAAGAAACTTGCTTCTGAAGATCAATGAGAAGGTTCCTTTGACTTTTTGAAATTGAGTAAATTATTAATTCGCCAGTCTTAGCTTGCGCGAGAAATTGGTCATTGGTTAATACACATATTTTTTTTAGATATAAAGAAGAAGATAAAGTACTGATGAGAGAACTGCCGCCAAAATGCAATATTTCAACTTCACCTCTCCCCGATAGCTTAGATAAGCCCATCATATATTCATGATTAAGCGGAACAAAATCGCTTGCACCATGCACTATGCCCGAATAAGTGGCACTCCATTCTTTTAAATTAGTGGTAATCATTCCTAAGCATGAAAACCCGAAAAATTTATTATTCATAAACACCATTTGCGAAACCGCATACGGAATTTGCAAAGGCTCTTCTAATTTATCAACATGCATTAATGCCGTTTGTCCGGGAAAAAATGTATCATGTATTAATCCTGTGATAGCATTACGTCTTGCACGCGGATCGCGCGGGGGATCAACATTACGCTGCGTAAAAACAACATAGGGCTGATTTTTTATTTGAAGTAAATCAATATCTTTTCCCTGCCACTCTTTTACTATTCGATTTTTTTCATCACAGATAAGAGCGCGGTCATTTAATACAATAGCCTTTCGGTTTTCAGATATAAAAAATATTTTTTTTATTTTTGATCGGTCAAACATTTGAATGTCCTTTTTTTATTGTTGTTTGTTGTAAATCTAGTTCTGGATCTTTTTTTGGAGATTTTTCAAAAAAACTGATGCCTGCATATTTTGCAATGATATCTGCTAATACATGTGGGTAAAATACATCATCATATAATCTTCTGGCAATATTTTTAGAACTCCAGTGTCGGGTCAAATCAAGGGAGCTTCCATCAGAAAAAATAACCAATAATTGATTTTTTGTTGTTAGAAAAATATCATCAATTTTTTTCGGGAAATTAGTATCAATTTTATGAAAACATATATCTTCCAGTGATGTATAAAAAACTTCGCCAGCATTCGTCAATATCACCACCATTTCTGATTCAGGAAAAAATATATTATTTTTACATTCCAATAATGCATCATGTGAATTTTCTTTTAATATTTGCGGTGTGGTGTGGGTTTTTTGGTATAACTTCCAGTGAGACGAAGCATCACTTTTCATTTGCGCCAAAAATCTTTTCTGGTCAATCCTAATGACTGATTCAAATTGATCAATACTAAAATGAAAATCGCAGCGCAATGACTCTGGAACGACAGAATGATAAGTGGCGGGTTTTCCTGCATATAATGCCATAAAAGCATTATCAGCTACTGCAACCAATTCTTTTAATATTTCACGCTGCAGTGTAAAAACAGTAGAGGAATGTATTTTCAAATTATACAAAACTACTGTTTTGCCTGAAATGCCTATCAGTATTTCATTTTTTAAATATAAAGATTTTTTCGATAATGGCACCTCGATTATTGCAATTACTTTTAAACGCTTCATGTCAATGAGCGAAGTTTTACCTATCGGAACGGTAGCATTATCTGAAGAGGTTTCAACATAAGCAAGTAGCTCACTATTCTTAATTCGAAATACATCGCACAAACTTCCCTTTTGTTTTAATTTTATTTGGGCCTTGGTTTCGTTATTTTTGACAATAATGTTATTTTGATAAAATTCAACATGAGAATTTTGATCGAGAAAAAGCTGACGTAACATATATAACCCTTATTTATTATTATTTAAAACACACTGCCGCAGAATGAAAAAGCTCATGTCATGCCAGCATGCTTTTACAGAGGTATCTACACAAGTCAAATAAACTCGTCGTCCCGCGGCTTGTCCGCGGGATCCAGAAAGCCTTAATGTCGCTCTGGATCCCGCGAACAAGTCGCGGGACGACGGTTGTGTAGATACCTCTGATGCTTTTAGCTGGCATGACAGATTCCCATTAATTATTTTTTCAACACCAACGCCCTTCCATAAACCTCATTTTTTTTCTGACCTGTAATTTTCGCCGTTAATTCTACGGCTTGTTTTAAAGGTAAATCATCTAACAATATTTTCAAAATCTCTTCATTCGCCACATGATTTTCATATGAAAATTCAAGAATGCCTTTCACCAATAAAACAATTTCCCCCCGCTCACGATACCTATCTTCTTTAATCCATTTTTGCAATTCCGTCAATGGTGCCGCGTGAATCGTTTCATAAATTTTGGTGAGCTCGCGCGCTAACACACATTCCCGATCTTTGCCAAAAGTGGTTTCCATATCTTCTAACAAATCAGCAATACGATGTGGTGCTTCATAAAAAATAATGGTTCGCGTTTCATTTTTTAATGCATCTAATCTATCTCGTCTGACTTTTCCTTTCACAGGTAAAAAACCTTCAAAAACAAATCGATCGGTCGGGAGCCCTGAGGCACTCAATGCCGCGATGGCGGCACACGGACCAGGAATTGGGACGACTTGAATACCCGCCTCTCTTACCATCTGTACAAGATGTGCACCTGGATCCGAAATGAGAGGCGTCCCCGCATCGCTGATGAGCGCAATCGATTCGCCATTTTTTAAGAATTCCAACAGAGAAGTTGCACGCGTACGCTCGTTATGTTCGTGCAGGGAAATAAGCGGTTTTTGGATTGAAAAATGTCGTAATAATGGTAAACTATGACGCGTATCTTCAGACGCGATGCGATCAACATCCTTCAAGATCGAGACCGCACGGAAGCTCATATCTTGTAAATTACCGAGCGGTGTTGCAACAATATACAAAGTACCGAATTGATTGGTGTTCATAGGTTATCATTCACTTTAAACGAGAGATCATAACATTGATGATAAGAAACTTTATAGGAATTCTAGTTGCCTTTCTCGCGCTATTTTCGCTATCAAGTTGCAAAACCACGCATTTTTTCGGATCAAATCAATCTTCCGATGCGGCGCATACCAAAACACCTCAAAACACTAAACCATCAGTGCCAGCTGACCTTGCTTTACAAGGGGATCCTGCAACAATTTGGAAACATTTACAAAAAACACCTGTCGCAAAATTGCAATCGACACTGAATAAAACTTCTGATCCGACTGAAAAAGGCTGGTTAACACTCGCCATGACTTATCAAAATTATCATCAAAATACCAAGTCTCTCGTCGATCAATTACAACATTGGCGGAAAGAAAATCCAAATCATCCAGCGTTAAGCTTAATTCCAAATGATGCGATATTAAGCCAATTATCGCAAAACCCTTATCCAAAACATATTGCGTTGTTGTTACCGTTAAAAGGACAATTTAGTGCGCAAGGACAAATGGTACGGGATGGATTTTTAAGCGCATATTATGAAACACTTTCCAAAAATCCCGGTCAAACAGTGACTTTTTATGACACCAGCCGCACGTCAAATATTTATTCGCTTTATCAAAAGGCAATTTCAAACGGTAGTGACATGATTGTGGGCCCTTTGACCAAAGAAAATGTTTCAGAATTAAGTCAACAAAATCGCTACCCAGTTACCACCATCGCATTAAATTATACCGATCAAACGCTACCTAAAAACTTTTTTGAATTTGGATTATCACCAAAAGATGAAGCGATACAACTTGCCATTAAAGCACGTGAAATGGGTTATGCAAATGCCATCATCATTGCCCCAAAGGATGATTGGAGCCAACGTATTGCTAAACCTTTATTAACCGAATGGCAAAAATCAGGGGGTAAAATCGTCGATAGCTATTATTATCCGAGTCGCGCTAAATTTGCGGAAGATATTCCTACCCTTTTACATGTTGATAGTAAAAATATCTCGAAAACGAAAATTGCTGAAGCACGGCGCAAGGATTTTGATGCGATATTTCTTATTGCACAACCGGATGACGGCCGAGAAATTGTGCCGCTATTAAAATATTATGAGGCGTCAAATATCCCTATTTTTTCTACCTCTGTCATTTATTCTGGCATCCCCTCCCCAGAAAAAGATCATCACTTAAATGGCATTATTTTTTGCGATATTCCTTGGGTTTTACATAAAAACGCAAAAGGGTTGTCAAATCGATTATATGCAGTGGGAAGAGATGCAGCGCTTTTAAGCAATGAATTACCGCGATTATCGCAATTACCCAATTTTCCAATCAATGCGGCAACAGGAACTTTAACCTTAAGTTCTTCACAACATATTTATCGACAAGTTCCTTGGACTGAGATGCGAAATGGTCATCCAGAATAAAAAAGCCATCGGGAATGAGAAAGAACAGAATGCGTTAGAATATTTGCAAAATAAAGGTCTGCAATTTATTACTAAAAATTATCAATGCCCTTTTGGAGAAATTGATTTAATCATGTTAGATGCAGATGAACTTGTTTTTATCGAAGTGCGGTCTCGCAAACATACGGCATACGGTACTGCGATTGAAAGCGTTGATTATTTTAAACAACAAAAACTATTAAAAACTGCCACCCATTATTTGCAAAAAAAACATTTAACCGACACCATCAATTGCCGTTTTGATGTGGTGGGATTTTCCAATAACCAGATAGACTGGATAAAAGACGCATTTTCCTATGAATAATATAATCGATCGTATCAAAAATAGTTTTAGTGATAGCATACAAACCAAAATTAATGCAGCTGACACGATTCTTCCTGTTGTCGGTGCCGCATGTGAAAAAATTGTTAAATGCCTACTCGATGGGAATAAAATTTTAAGCTGTGGCAATGGGGGATCGGCCTGCGATGCATTGCATTTTTCATCAGAGATGTTAAATCGCTTCAAACATGAGCGCCCGAGCTTACCCGCGATTTCATTAACTGCTGATGTCGCAACCTTAACCAGTATTGCGAATGATTTTAGCTTTCATGAAGTATTTGCTAAACAAATTCGGGCACTGGGTCAAGATAACGATATTTTACTCGCGATTTCGACGAGCGGTAATTCAATGAACATTTTGAATGCTATTAAAGCAGCTCACGATCGCAATATGAATGTTATTGCGCTCTCTGGGTATGATGGTGGTAAAATGGCTGGAGTTTTACGAGAAAGTGATATCGAAATCCGAGTCCCTGCGTTTGAAACTGCTCGTATTCAAGAGACTCATCTTCTCGTTATCCATTGCATGTGTGATATTGTTGATTATCAATTATTTGGCCACGGAGAAATCGTGACATGAAAAATTTATTTATCATTCTTGCATTTGCGCTTTCTTTGCAAGGTTGTTTTTTTGTTGCAGGGGCTGCAGCAGGTGCTGCCGGTGTTGCAGTCGTATATGATCATCGTAAACTCGAAAAAATACTGTTAGACGAACGTATTGCAAAATCTGCTTCGGATAAGTTACGTGAAAATCCACGCATTAATGAAAGTTCTCATATTGAAGTCACTTGTTTTAATCAAGTGGTATTATTGACGGGTCAAACCACAAACCCTGAATTAAAACAATTAGCCGAAAATATCGTCCGCACCGTACCTGACATTAAGCGAATTTATAATCAAGTGAACGTAAAAGGCCCGACATCTGCACTGACTCAAGCCAGTGATTCTTGGATCACCACCAAAATTAAAACCCAAATGTTAGCGACCAAAGGGCTACAATCTGGCACAATTAAAGTGGTAACGGAAAATGGCGTCGTGTATCTCATGGGTATCGTCAATCGCGATCAAGCCGAAACCGCGGTTGATATTGCAAGACAAGTACATGGTGTGCAGCGGGTGATGAAGATTTTTCAGTATGCGGGGTGATTAGTATTACTCGTCGTCCCGCGGCTTGTCCGCGGGATCCAGAGTGGCGTATTTGCTGTCACTGGATCCCGCGGACAAGCCGCGGGACGACGATTGTGATTTTGGCACGCTTTTTGAATTAAGGATTTTAAAAAGTGAAAAGGATTTTCATATTTTTAAAGTTTTCTTTTTTATCCATTCTTATCTTGACGTTGGTGTCTTGTATGTATGGCAGCGCGGCGGTCACCGGGGCACAAGTTGTTTACGACCGACATAATCTCCAAAAAAAAATTAGCAACCATTATGCTGCACTACAAGCGTATCGCTCTATTTATATCGATACAGATAAATATAAAGATACCAATGTTTCTGTCTCCACTTTTAATAATGTCATGCTCATTACCGGACAAACGCCCTCTCCAGAGCAAAAATTTGAAATCGGAAGAATAGTCAAAAATGTCTCTGATGATCGTGACGTGTATAACTTCACCGAAATTTGTAGCCCCGTCTCTCATTTGACAGCACTTAGCGATAGCTGGATTACGACAAAAATTAAATCACAATTCATCGCTGCCAACGACATCGATCCTAATTTAATAAAAGTAATTACTGAAAATGGTACGGTATACTTAATCGGCATCGTACCTCCCGAACAAGCTGAAATTGCCGTAAAAATTGCAAGCGCCACGAGCGGCGTGCAAAATGTCGTAAAGGTTTTTTCGTATTCGCGTATCACCAAAACTTGAAGAGGAAATTAATATGGAAAACGTAAGCTTGAATCGATCCAATGAAGATCCCGCAACCAAAAAAGTGGCTTATATTATTTATGTTCTTTATTTATGTTCGCTAATGGTGCCTGTTTTACCCATTGTTGCGGTGATTTTTGCGTATATTTTTGAAAATGATGCGAAGGATATTTTACAAAGTCATTACCAATATTTTATCAGGTCATTTTGGATTGGGATGCTTTACTTTAGCATCGCGGGATTATCGATCATGATAGTCATTGGCATTATATTAATCCCGCTTTGCGTCATTTGGTGGATCATTCGCTTGGCGAAGGGTTTAAAATCCTTGCTTCGCAATGAGCCGGTTCAGCATCCTAAAACGTGGTTGTTTTAAAAACCACGATAGTTGTAGGAGCTATCCGTTTCTGCATCCAGGGATGCTGGGGGTGCAGAAGCATAATCTCTGAAATCGACATCTATAGCACTTGGCGCTCTTTCGAGTTGTGCACATCCGTTTTGGCTTTAAGTTGTGCTTTTTCGTTAGCTTTTAATGGATTAGGAAAAAAGTTACAGTATTGATTCGCTAATACTAAAACTTTTTGCAATCCACCGTTGCCATCTTTTGTCATATAGGATGTTAAGGCTTTTTGGTAAGCCGGTTCTTTTACCATTTTTTTCAAAGCGTCGTGTTCATGATGCGGGTTTGCAATAGCCCTACTAATCTGGAATAAAACTTCTTTTTTAACGTGATCGTTATCCAAATGCCTTAATCTTTCTACTTCTTCTGCAATTAAATTTTTCATTAAATTAGTAGACCCGTATTGATCAATACGAAGACTTCTTTCGGCAGTTTCATCTTGAGCATATAATACCTGCATTTTTATCTGCAAATCTTCTACATGACTATCCAGTGTTGAAAATTTTCCTGGAGATAAATAATCGTTGTTTACATTCTTTCCTTCTACGGATCTTACTTTTACTGGTTCTGGTGCTTCTTCTGACTTTGACATTAACTTATTAATGCCCTTTTTAATGACATCTTTCATCGTTGCGAAAAAGCCAACACCTAACACACTTGCCGCTCCGATTTGAAAAACTAAGGTAGCGGTTGCACCAAAAAACGCGCCGATCGCTGGTACATAAGGAGCAAGCATTGTGGTTAATGTGGCGAGCAATGCAATAGAATTAATAAGAGTACCAAAAGCGGATGCTTTTAATCCTTTGATATGATCTTGGTATTCAGCACTAAAGTTATCTCCATTGAATCGTAAACGAATAGCATTTACTGCGTGATAGAAAAATTCACCGATGGAGCGAAAGAAATTGAACCCTGAGACGACAGTAAATATGATTGGCCCTACAATCAATAAAGCCGCTGGAATCCCAATAAGAGCAGCCATAAAACCTAATGTTAATGCAGCAAGTTCAGCTATACCGAACAAACCCATCATACCTAAATTAAAAAGATAACTTCCGTTAGGTGATTTTCGATTTCTGATTTTTTCCCTAAAAGAAAGGAAGGTACCAACTAACGTCAGCACACCTAATAAAGGAAAAGCCGCCATTCTGAAAGTTCGCGTGAACTCGTTCATCATAATCGCGACATAACTAGCAGAAAGTGGACCTTGCTTTAATTTCGAAACCGACGAAGGCGCAACTTCTTTATCTAGAATGGAATTGTTAAATTCTACATCTTTAACTAAATGAATAGGAACTGGCATAAACACCCTCATTTTGTATTTTGTACTTAGTGTAAACTTTACCAAATTTTTAGATAAAAGCAAAGAAATTAATCAGAAAAATGAATTGTTTGAGTAAATATTGATCATGATCCGTCGTCCCGCGATTTATTCGCGGGATCCAGAAAGCCTGCAATGTTGCCCTGGATCCCGCGGACGAGCCGCGGGACGACGGTTGTGTAGAAACCTATGTTTTTCAAAAAGGATTTAGCCTGGCATGATAAACGTATTTTTATACACTACTTTTTCGGCCGGAATAACCCATATCAAGTTCTGAATTATAGCCATCTTGACCAACAGATTCTTCAGGCTCATATTCATGGACTTCACTGATACTTGGTTCAGCAGCATTATCCTTGTCACTACCTAAATCATCATCACTCAGAACAGGAGTCTCGGTTCTTGATGCGATGTGTTGTTCAATAAGAAATTTAGTTGACCCATTCACTGGTTCTACAGAGGAGGCTGTTTGCGAGATAATCCGCTTTCCAGAAAAATCTAGATCATCTTCATCTCCTAATCCTAAACCTGAATTATCGCCATTTTCTAACTTTGAATCTGGCTCTTTTTCTGGATTCTTAGGTGCTACCCAAAAATGCCTTAATTTTTCTAAGCCCCATGAATAAAATGAAGTGACGGCATTATGCACCAAAGCAACAGCAGGAACGGAAAATAGTGCTGTCAAAGTTTTTCCTACCCATTCAATAGCACCAGCATGCACAAAACCTTGAGTAAAAAATCCAGCGAAGAAGTTACCCAGAGGAACAGCTGTGTGACTAAGAAACCAGCTTAAAGCACTTGCTGCTACACCATTTCCAAGAGAACCTAAAAATCCAGCGAGTTGTCCGCCCGGAACGAAACACGCAGCAATAACAATCGCGTCTATCAAAACTAAAGATATATTTTTCAGAGTTGAGTAGAGAGAAGTTAATACTGGGGCAAACAGAGCTCCGTATTCGCTACGTTCTTTTGAACGAATATCATTGAGAAAACTGATGAAATTTGAAATTAAATTGGTAGTACCATCTACAAAAAATCGAGCATGTTGTAATGTGTTTCCCAAAAATATAGCTATTTGACCGAACAAGGCCGGTATAATGCTAGGAAAAAATGCAAGTAATCGTAACCAACCATTTTCTCCAGTTAAAGCATAATTAAAAGGTTTTAATAATAAAGAACCTAAACCTTTTAGGCCTGCTTCTAAAAGAGTGGTAATGCCATAAAATAAAATATTCGGAATTCGAATAAAAAATAAACCTAATTCGATTTTACTACGAAATGCTTCTTTCCAAGTTGAGGGCCAAGCTAATTGCCAAATGGCAGCTATCGGATTTTCAAAAGCATATCCAGCAAATGCCGCACTGGTTCCGGCCTGTTCTGTTACAACTCGTGCATGTTTGTCAATTGGTACTTTTTTCTCTTCCCATTGTAGTGTTTTACCAATCATAGAAGGCGCATTCAGAAGCGCATTTCGATACATTTCAAGAGCAATAGTTGGAGCAA
>JABDEN010000050.1:0-4568 GCA_013287025.1 Gammaproteobacteria bacterium
CTGTTACATTAGTCATGCTATTGACATCATCTATCATCGCGATTTCATTATCCATGTTTCACTCACATCCTTGTTAAACTAGTCCACATAAATTGTAAGTATCACGTAAAAGTGTTAGCCTTTTTAAAAGACGCTTCGAAAATAAGCGATTATTAAGTCGACACCATTGCGTGAGCTCACAAAATTTTAACATCATTATTTCATATTCGCGAGAAAATAGTGCTGAGCAAAAAAACATCAGCTATAAAACATCAATTGTGTTTTTCTTTCCAGCGGCGACTGCGTTCCGTACGATCTTTGACTTGTCCTACCAATTGGCCGCATGCCGCATCGATTTTTTCGCCACGCGTTTTGCGAGTGATGCAATTAATGCCGGCATCTTGAAGCGTTTGACGAAAGGCATCAATCGTATTTATGTCGGAACGTTGATAAGGCGTGTTGGGGAAAGGATTAAAAGGGATGAGGTTTACTTTTGCGCGTACATTTTTTAAGAGTTGAATTAATTCTTTTGCATGCGCTAAAGAATCATTGACACCATCTAGCATGACATATTCCATCGTGACATAACGACGTTTTTCATCACGAAAGTAATCTCGGCAAGCATCCATCAAATCTTTCAAAGGATATTTTTTATTGAGGGGAACTAAAATATTTCTTAAAGCATCATTCGGTGCATGTAAGGAAACCGCTAACGCCACATCACTTTTTTCACGTAATTCGTACATTTTAGGGATAACACCCGCTGTACTTAACGTCACACGACGCTTTGATAAGCCATAACAAAAATCATCTAACATAATATTCATTGCAGCTACGACGTTATCGAAATTTAATAATGGTTCACCCATTCCCATCATGACGACGTTCGTGACGGCGTGATCATGAATCCCCGCGGTTTTTGATAAACTCCGTACTGCAACCCACACCTGGCCGATAATTTCCGCGGTCGTTAAGTTACGATTAAAGCCTTGTTTGCCAGTCGAACAAAAATCGCAGTTTAACGTGCATCCTACTTGTGAAGAAACGCACAATGTGCCGCGCGTTTTTTCAGGAATAAAAACGGTTTCGATACAATTGCCATCACTCAAACGAATGACCCATTTTTGTGTCTCATCATTCGCGACGCTTTCAAAAGCGATGTCGGGCGCTTTAATCTCTGCGACACTCTCAAGTTTTTCACGAAGTGATTTGCTGAAATTCGTCATGAGAGCGATGTCTTTGATACCGTTCATATGAATCCATTTCAACGCTTGCTCTGCTCGATAAGATTTTTCCCCAATCTCAAGAAAAAAATTCTGCATGGCTTCTCGATCAAGTCCAAGTAAATTTATTTTTTGAGATGAGGTGCTATTTATCATGCGAATGCTGCGATATCAGTGTATTGATAAATTTCTTCAGGTTTGAAAAAGAAAGCAATTTCAACTTTCGCAGTATCTGGACCATCAGAGCCGTGTACGGCATTGTGATCGATCGAAGCGGCAAAATCAGCACGTATCGTGTGCGGAGCGGCATCTTTTGGGTTAGTTGCGCCCATAATTTCACGATTTAATGCAATCGCATTGTCGCCTTCCAACACTTGAACCAACACCGGGCCTGAGCTCATGAAACGAACTAAATCTTTATAAAAAGGACGTTCAGCGTGTACCGCATAAAATTGTTCAGCATCTTTGACGCTTAAATGCAGCATTTTAGCACCAACGATGCGAAGACCGCGTTTTTCGAAACGTCGATTAATCTCTCCAATCAAGGACTTAGCAACCGCATCAGGTTTAATAATGGAAAGCGTTCTTTCAGTTGACATCAAATTTTGCTCCAGGTAATGAATGGGTGGGTATTATACCGGCTGAATGGGTAGTAGAAAAGCTTTACAGTTCAAAATAACCTTGCAGTTAACGTATTTGTTTCGCAAGGTTATTATCAGGCGCTGATGCTGCTATTTACTATTTTCCCTTTTAAGGGTGCTACTATGACTGGTGCTGGATGTCGTGCTACCGGGTCGATTAAATATACCAAAACTAGAGGAACCTGGAGTCACTGGAGATTCAAGAGGTTTGAGCATCGCAGGTCGACGACCTGGCTTTTGCGTCAATAACTTTGTACTTAAGTTCCCACTATGTTTTTGTTTAATGTATTGAATATCAGCTAATTGTAGTTGTTGAACTAATTCTTCCACTTGTTGTGGGGTAAGCTCAAATTGTAATTGTTTATGTTTTGCGTTGTTGCTTTCTTGTTTTGCTATCTTCACAGCAACCGACGGACTTAATTGTTTAGTGAGAATCTCCACTAAAGGTTTAAGCTGACTTTTTGGGAGTGCGTCATTGTCATTCGGAATACCCTGAAATACAAAATCCCCATTTTTTAATTGTTTAACGTTCCATTTTGTAAGATATTTTTCATCATCTGTCACTAATCCAAAATTTTCATCCGTTCGGGAAGTAAGATAAACTAAGCTTCTCATAATAATTGTCATGGAATCGGACTCTTCAGATATGCTTTGTCTTAATAATTTGTCCTTGAGATCAGACGATTGTTTTTTGACATGCACGATCTGTCTTTTTGTTAACAGATTATCTAATTTTGCAAGTTGTGCGGGAGTGACGACAAATTGTATTTGACTATGCGCATATTTAAATTTATCTATTTTTCTTTCTTTTTCTTGTGTAATAAGTTCAATATTAATTTTAGGACCTACATCTTTATTATTGGTATTTAATTCCGTAGTAAAAGCTTCTATTAATGGCTGCAATGAACGCTTTTGTAGTAGTTTATTATCATTGGGTATTCCATAAATTAGAATATTGCCATCTTGTAATCTTTTATGATTCCACTTCGTTAAAAGATTTTCTTTATCTAAGTGTGGATTTAAATTTTCATCCGTTACTGATGTTAAAAGACTTAATTTTTCGGTAACCGTAATTGCTAGGGGGTATTCCTTATGTAGGCAAATTGTTAAGCATGGTTTTATGTTTTTTATTTTTTCTTCATCAATCGCTTTACAAAATTCCATGACTTTATTTTTAGGTACTGAAAAACTGATAATGTTATCTTTAACAGAAATGTTGTATGACAATTCTCCCACTATAAAATATCTTTGTAATAGTTTTTCTACTTCTTTATTATCAGCGCCTTCTATGTTGGCTGTAAAAATTATATTTTCCTTTGTTGTATCTGAATAACTATCCCATACGACATGATGTTTGTTGGGGCTATGATAAATTTTTAAATGTTTTAATTCCACTTCACCGGTACTTCTAAATGCAGAAGTAGAAGAGGTATAAGAAGTTAATTTTGCAAGGTTAACTAATGCGTTTAGAGCATGAGGATCTTTTTGCATTCGGCCTTTAAATTTTAAAATAAGGGCTTTACTACTTTCAGCATGTTTTTTACCTTGTTCTTGAATGGTTTCAACCAGAGATTTTAATTCTGCGATATTATTTTCAGTCGTTTGTTTATCTAACGAAGAATTTTTTAAATCTTCACTTATCATTTTATCAATTTTAGCGTTGAGTTGAATGACATATTCTGATGTTAATTTTTCGATACAACCAGGCTCTATTTTCTTTATTTTATCTTGAAATCCTGGATATTTTTCTTCGTAATACTCTTTATACTCTTGGATAGTGTTTTCAATAACACTTTGTTCAGCACTATTCATGATTTGATTTTTTGATTCGGGAGATAATGTTTGATAAACATAAAATAATCCCAGCATTTTATCAGTAGGAGGAGAGTCTAGTAGTATGGAATAGTTTTTATATTTTTTTATCAAATCCTTACTTAAGGTGAAATCCAGACTAAGATCATTCACTAAATCATTGGCGGTGCGATAAGCATGCCCAAAATCAATTCCGTAAAGTTCAGTGGTACCATTGATATCGATACGTCCTTTATTTTGTAGTTTAGAACCAAAACCATCATCATCTGCTTGTAACAGCATTAACATGAAATTTTGTGCGGCGCAGGCGAAGGTATCTAATGCAGCTTGATATTTAGGATTTGAAACTCTATTTAATTTTTGGCTGGGAATAACATAATAATTATGTAAATAAGGTTGTGATTTCACTTGTCCTGCGAAATTATTTTCTATCGGTCGGAATTTAGTTTCCCATTCCGCATCGGTGGTAATCATGAGCTTGCCATTGGTATAACTACCGATGAGAAGATACTGTTTTTGTGCAGGCATTTGGTGCGCACGAGCAACAGCAGTCGCAAAAACTTCACTGATTGCATTTTTATTTTCAATTTCTCTTGATGTTAATAATCCTTTTGCGGTTTGCCAAATATCGACTCCAATAGAGGGAAGCCTTTGGCCCTGATTGGTATCTTCCATTCGAGCTTTTGGCGGTGTTGGACCACGACTTGTCAGAGGAATATCATTGTAATATTGTTTAATTAACGATAAGGGAATTTCACCTTTTTTTGCCTTATCGCGTATTGATTTAATAACTTCATCAAGCTTTTCAATTTTTTGAGTGATAGGATCTTTATCGAGTTCATCAATTACTTGCAATTCATCTTGTTTCGCGTCCGAATCTAAAATAACTTCCGAATCTATCGAAGTTTCTGAA
>JABDEN010000050.1:4578-12507 GCA_013287025.1 Gammaproteobacteria bacterium
GAATTCTGTTGATGTTGTTTTTTTCCGCTTTTTAAAATTAGCTAATACTAAATCCTTTTTCTTACCGCTTTCTTCATCTTTTTTGATTTTAATAGTTAAATATTCTTCATCTATTTCATCATGAATTTGGCCCAATTGCGTTTTTAATAATTTAATATAATTATCTTTATTCTCATCAGGAGAAGATTGCAAAATATCTTTTGCGTCAATCACTCCTTCATCATGTAATCTTCGCACGAGTGCTTCATCGATTTCGATGAGTAAAGCGCCGGGTTCCATTCCACCTGGTTTATCACCCACATACATACGATTTCCCAAGATAGTCCCAGGAAAGAAACGTTCTAAACCTATTTTTTTCCCAGGTAAAGGAGGTTGGTCCAATTTTTCAAGACCGGTAATGAATTTTGATTCTGCGGCATGAAAACTTTCTTGTAAGAAAAGAAGATTCTCCGTTTCTCTTGGAATAGCAAACATCGAAAAATCAGTACTATTAGTGTTTTTATGATTTTTTTTAATTTCAGCATCTTTTAGAATGGGCTTTGAATTATCTCTTGGATCCATTGGATCTTCCCCTCGTTTCGATCTTAAATGTCTTATTATTATACAAAATTATTATTATTTGTCAAAATAAATTCAACAAACGTATGATTTGATTGATTTTTAATCAAAATATGTGTTGTATCAATAACTTATGAAAAATGAATACAAAGAGGGATTTAGCATAATAAAGAAGTGCATTTACGGCTTTTTCGGCCGTAAATGATGTTTTTGATTTTATTGATTAATTTTGTCGCCCCACGCTTTCGCCTTCGCTTTTAATTCAGCTTCATCAAGGGTCGTTAATTTACGGTTATCTAATAACTTTTTCCCGCCTACCCAGACATCTGTCACTTGATGTCTTCCGGCTGCGTAAACAATATGAGAAATGGGATGATAGGTTGGTAAGGTTTCGATTTCATCCATGTTAATGGCGATAAAATCGGCGAGCTTACCTTTTTTGAGGGAACCCCTTTCATGATGAACGTTCAATGCTTTGGCGCCATTTAATGTTGCCATTTGTAGAGCTTCATATGCCGATAAACTTTCTGGATTTTGCGTGCTATGTTTCGCTAAAAAAGCCGCAGTGCGCATTTCCCCTAACATATCCAAATCATTATTGCTGGCAGCGCCATCGGTGCCGAGGGCGACATTGACGCCTCGTGCAAGTAGTTCTGTGACGGGGCAAAGTCCACTTGCCAATTTCATGTTAGATTCAGGACAATGCACGACGTTAGGTTTATGTTTTTCAAGTAAATCTAAATCATTTTCATCAGCATGTAACATATGCACCGCAATTAAACGGGGATTTAATAGCCCTAAATGTGCTAAGTGTGCGAGGGGACGACGTCCGGTTCGTTTTAATAAAATATCCATTTCCGTTCGAGGTTCTTGCACGTGCATGTTCATTTGTAAATGATATTTTTCAGCAATATCATTTAATCGTAATAAATATTTATCATCGGTGACGGTATACATAGAATGTGCTGCGACGGTGATGGAAACGAGAGGGCTATTTTTATATTCTTGATAAAAAGCTTCCGCTTTCGCAAATTCTTCTTCAGCATCTTTTGCCCACTTTGTTTCAAAACTGATAACGTGCATCGAAATATGTCCACGAAGTCCTGCGATTTCTGTCGCCTTGGCAGTCGATGGCATATAAAAAAACATATCATTAAAAGAAGTCGTGCCACTTCGAATCATTTCAGCCATCGCAAAAAGGGAAGCGTCGAAAACAAATTCTTCTCCTAACCATTTTTTTTCTGCAGGCCAAATATGATTTTGCAGCCAATTCATTAACGCTAAATCATCTGCAAGTCCTCGAAAATAGTTCATCGGCACATGCGTATGCGTATTGATAAATCCAGGGCAAATCGCATGTGAATCATAATGTTCTTCTTTCGTTGCGCTATACTGCTTCGACGCATCAGGACTAGGTAAAATATCAATGATTTTTTGATGTTGAATGACGAGCGCATGGTTCTCTAATACTTCATCTTTTGCTTCACAAGTAATAATCCACTTCGCATGAATAATTTGATCGCTGGTAGTTTTCATAGTATTTCGCTTTTAATTGATGGAATGTGTTAAGTTCTTTTCTGTTCTGACTGATTCCCATTCTTCATTTATTGCGTCTGAAGTAGGGTTATTTCGAGATTCCATGCTATATATCCTTTTTTTCCGTCAGTTTTTATGATGTGATAAAGATTTTATAATGTCAAAACTTTTTTACTTAAGGCGGGAGTACCGTCCAATGTATTTATTTGCGCTATTTTTTGTATTGTACGAATTCACCACCTATGCTGCAAATGACATGATCATGCCGGGCATGATTCAAGTCATTCATCATTTTGGAAGTTCCGAATATTATGTAGCCCTATCTTTTAGCCTTTATGTTTTAGGTAATGGTGCTTTTATTTTGCTGACAGGATTTTTATCTCAAAAATATGGAAATCGTAGGATAATTCTCTGGGGTAATTTTTTATTTTGCATTTTCAGTGTATTGATTATTTTTAGCAAAAGCATTCATGAATTTTTAACCTGGCGTTTTTTGCAAGGGGCAGGCATGACCATCATTGCAACGAGTTATGCGCTGATACATGAAAAATTTAATGATAAAGATGCAATCAAGCTCATTGCGTTAATGGCAAATATAAGTATTTTAGCGCCTTTAATAGGGCCTGCGCTTGGTAGCTTAATTGTGAGTGTATTATCATGGCAATATGTATTCGTCGTTTCAGCTTTGTTAAGTTTGTTTACTTTTATCGGATTATATCGATTCACTCCTAAAGATAGCTTGCGTAGACCACGCGCGACTATCGCGCACGTATTAAATCAATATGGTTCGCTTATAAAAAATAAAGAATTTATGATTGGCGTAATGGGTTCGATATTTATCATTTTACCTTTATTAATCTGGATTAGTCAGGCACCGAACTTAATTTTATATAAACTTCACTTGAATTTTACACATTATGCTATTTATCAGGTAATCAGTATAGGTGGGCTAACGCTATCAAGTATTGTGATGCAATTTATTGTTGGAAAATATCGCTTATATGCAATAGTTAAAGTGGGCACTTTATTTATGGTGATAGGTTTGCTCATCGTATTAACCACGTACACTGATATGAATGCAATTGTTATTGGCTTGTTTTTTTATGCATTTGGAATGGGTATCGCGAATGGATGTATTAATAGGCTCGTGATGACGCTTCCAGGATATTCTCAAAATATTCTTTCTTCCATGCTTGGATTTATTTTAAGTGTCGTTGTTGTGATAGGAATAAGTGTTATTAATGAATGGGTGAGTTACTTTGCATTTGCATTGGGAAGTTTTTCTTTATCGCTTTGTTTATGTGGTTTTATAGGTTTATTTATTGTTACAAAATTTATTTCATCCTACGCGAATCGGGAGTGGCATTAATAACGGTTCTGTCGGTATAACTTGATATTTGATTTGCCATCTCATTAATAATGCCATGGGTGATTTTTCGTAAAAACCATCAGCGATGAAGGGTACATCGGGTAACACTTGAATAATATTGTTTACAGAAATTTTGTAGTCTTCAATGATTTTTTCTTCCTTTTCTGTCGTATCAGCATCTCCGAAAGATTGATAAGTGGATTGCGTGATCACTTTAAGATTTTCTATTAATTCACTTTGTTTTTTTCCACAGTTTCGTCGAGGTAAGTCAATAAATTCTTTGATTTCCGCAGTGCATTTACGTAATGCGCGATAATTATTGAGGGATTTTTTGAAATTCACATAATCTTCACGCAAACGTTTTAATTTGCCAAAGGCATTTGCATTAAAATCTGATGCTTTTAATTCTGAAAAAATACGATAAGATTTTAATATTTTTTTAATTTCGGGGAGGGTTTCTTTTGTAGTAAAATCAAATATAACATAAGTACCAGTGCATCCAGGAACTTTATACTCATGATTGACATTGACGTTTGCCTGCAATAATAGTTTTACCGTTTCAATTTGATTGGTTCCCACTGCTTTTAGTAATGGCGTGCAACCATTGACATAAGCTTTTTCGACATCAGCTTTTTTATCTATTAACAATTTCGTTGCGGCTAAGTGGTGATTATTTATCGCAGCTAATAGCGGTGTTTTTCCACAACTTAAGGAAATATTTGGATTTGCTTTTTTTGTAAGTAACCATTCTACTGTTTTGGTATGACCATTTTGTGCGGCGAGAAAAATTGCGGTTTCATTTTTAGGGCCCTGATAATCTATATTCGAAATGCCGTGTTGAAAAAATAAATCTAACATTTCTATATTGCCATATTGTGCAGCTATTAAAAAAGGTGCGCGGAAATTATTTATTTTTACTTCAGGATCTGCTTTGGCTTTTAATAATAGCTTTATTATCGGTAAATTTTTATTGATAGTCGCAAAAGTCAATGGCATTTCACCTATTTCTGAATGGATATTGACATTGGCTTTGGCCTTGATAAGGATTTTTGTTGTTTGAAAATGACCGGTTTCTACGGCTGCGATAAGGGGAGTTTTTTTCCCCTTCGTTTCAATATCAACAAATATTTTCGCTTTTAATAAAATCCTAACGGTATGAGGAAACCCATGGAGCGCTGCAATATGAAGTGGAGATTCCTTTTGGTTTGTTAAAACATTTACATTTACTTTATTTCTTAATAATTCTTGAATGACTTTGGCATGACCAAATTGTGCCGCAACATAAAGTGCTGTAAATTTCTCGCTAAATTTTTCATCGATTAATGCGCTGTTTTCTAATAATAATTTAACGCGATCAACATCACCCATTCTTGCGGCGATATGCAACCAACTTGTTCCAAAAGAATCTGCAAGTTTCGCTTTGGTTTTGTTAATGGTGTGTATGCGTTTCCATGATTTTTCTGAACGACATTTCTTGATGCATTGTAAAACAATTTTCTTATCGGAATTGCTTGAAAGAACGAGGGTATCAAACGGCAATGCGCCGAGATTGGCATATGATCTCCATATAAACTTTGCAATAACCGCTGGTTTATCGGTTGGTTTTTCTAAATCATTTAACTGATTAGAATCGACAAGTCGCCAATGTTTTATTGCAGGTTCAAAGATGACACTTTCAGTGTGATTTCCACCGCTGAATAAAAATATAACCGGATTTTGAATACGATATCGATTGAGATATTTATTCAGAATCCGGACACATTCTTTGAGATCGTCTTCTGGTAAATTTTTTTGATATAAACCATGCCAACTAATGACTTTTTTTATAATAGGTTTTTCTATTCCATTTTTTGTGTCCATTAATGATTTGGGTAATATTTTTGGGAAAATTGAAATGGCATTTTGATTGTGAGGAAATTCTTTATAAGTGAACAAATGTTTAATTATTCTGGAATCATGATAAATAATCATGGTTTGAAAAAAAGCTTCCATCATTAATAAATCTTGTTCTCGTATTGTTAAGTTATCGTCGATTTTTAAAAATGCAAGACTGAGTTCAACGTAATAATCTTTGCTTTCCTCGCTATTTAATTGTTTTTCAAAAGCAATATCAGGATTAAATGGTTTGGCTTTCCTCCATTTTGTTTGTATATCGGCGCGTGTATGGTGATGGAGTTGTTGTTGCTTTTCTCTTGCCTTATTAATTTCGCTTTGAAGTTCACCATCTGATATATTGGTGAGTAATCTTAATTTTCTGACGCAAGATATTAGACTTCCTCTAAAAATTTCTTGAGCAATGGCTAATGTAATTCCATAGCACAATCCTTCTTTTGTCACGGAAGGAAGCTTTTTTATTTCAGAAATTTTATCTAATAATTTTGGATGTGAGAGCATTTGCGGGTGTTTTTAGTTAAATTTTGGTGAATTTTACACCAGATCCAGGCGAGATAAAAGAGTTAAATTCCAAGCTTGGACGACTGGGGTTTATTATTTAATCTAAATAATGTATATAAAAGCTAGTGATAATCATTATCGCGGTAAAAGCGTTTAATCCACCTCCAAAACCAAATAACCTTGATTTTTAGTAAGTAAAGTGTAAAAATAACCTTGATTTTTAGTAAGTAATTTACCATTAATCTGGGTTATTAAATGAAAAGAGATATTATTCAAGAGCTTAATGTATGGCGAAACCACTCTTATCGAAAACCTCTGATTCTTCGCGGTGCTCGTCAGGTGGGAAAGTCTTGGGTCGTCAATGAATTTGGAAAATCCTATAAACATTTCGTAACCATTAATTTTGAGAAAGCGAAAAATGCCCAGGAGATTTTTGCGGGTGATTTAAATATTGATACATTATTAATAAATCTTGCTTTATATACGCATCAAAAAATAATTCCGGGAGAAACACTTTTATTTCTTGATGAAATTCAAGTTTGCCCGGCTGCACTACAAGCTCTACGATACTTTAAAGAAGAATGTCCAGAATTACATGTTATTGCAGCAGGATCCTTAATTGATTTTATCTTAGATGATATTGGCATACCGGTTGGGCGGGTACAATTTCTTTATCTATATCCTTTATCCTTCGCAGAATTTTTGACGGTCAATCAGCGCGATGATTTGCGTCAAACAATTTTGAGTAAAGATATTAATCCGGTTATTCATAAAGAGATAATTGAATATCTCAAAACATATTTTTGGTTGGGAGGAATGCCTGCAGTCGTCAGTGCTTGGTTAGAAAATAAAGATCCAAATTTATGTCAAGAAATTCAAGATGAAATTATTGATGCATACGTCCAAGATTTTCATAAATATGCGAGTGATAAACAAATTCCTTATGTGAGTAAAGTATTTAATTCAATTCCCAAGCAATTAGGTAATAAATTTAAGTATGTTCATATTGATGCTGATATGCATAGTTTACCCTTAAAAAATGCATTAAATTTATTAATAAAAGCAGGTGTTGCCCTTCCTTGCTATCATACCTCATCGGAAGTCCAACTTTTGGGAGCGGAAGTCAATGAAAAAAAATGTAAAGTATTTTTCTTTGATACTGGTTTAGCGCAAAGAATACTGGGGCTTAATATAAATAAATGGTTTTTAACGCGCCTGACAGTTGCAAATATCGGACCTATTACGGAACAATTTGTCGCGCAAGAATTAACTGCCTACACTATTTCACGAAAGAAAGCGGAGCTTTTTTACTGGCATCGTGAAGCGCGTAGTAGCAATGCAGAGGTGGATTTTGTTGTGCTAAAAGATGGATTGATTATTCCGGTTGAAGTGAAATCTGGTAAAAATGGCCGTTTGCGTAGTTTATTTCTTTATCTTGATTCACATCCTCATTCGCCTTATGGATTAAAAATTGCTGAGCATTTATTTGCAGAGCATGATCGAATTAAAGAGATTCCTTTGTATGGAATTGAAGCGTGGGTTTCTAAATAATTTATCTGAGAAATCTAATCTGGCGGAGAGGATGGCCTACGATTATCAAAGGTGGCGAAAGTATGAGTGTAATATGCAATTCCTTCGAAGTTATATTCGCCAGTCAATAGTATATCTTGTATGATTAAACGTGCTAGATTTGCTTCAAGCATGATGTTTTCCTTTTCAATAGTAAATTTCATCAAATGAAAATATTTCTTGTGATGTATCCTAAATACTTCCTTCAGTTCCTCGAAGATGTTTAAAAAAATTTCTGACTCCAATAAAATTTTCTCTTGGGGGGTTAACTTGTTAGGTTGAATCCCGATTAAAACGCATAAAGGCTCCATTGCAGGCATTTTTTACTCCATAAATAAGAAATTTTTGCTGAGAATTTTTTTTATTTATTTTATAATTGCGTTTCGCATAAGAAACGTTTCTTTAGGGAAACGTGTTGAGAATACCTTTGATTAAAGTTGAATGCAAGAGGAATACTTGTGAAGGATATAAATAATTTTTCGACCTCGATTCATTCTGTATTG
>JABDEN010000051.1 GCA_013287025.1 Gammaproteobacteria bacterium
AATTGTAATTGCACATTCCATTCGGTTTCAGTACGAACCGGCGCATCATCCACAAATTGCAAAGTGCCTACAAAATCTTTCGTTTCCCCTGGTAAAAGCGTAGAAACAGGAAAAGTCAATGATGTGGGTGTCACTTCCATTTCTTTTTTGTCATCTAAAAATGCTGCCCATATATTTTTAAGCATCGAAGGTAGAGATATTGTCACTTCTAAAAGACGTGGTTCAGTTGCTTTCAATCCTAAGGGCTTCGTCGAAACATTTTTAATTTGAATCACAAAAGGCGCTTTTTCATCTCTAGCGATGGATCTCGGCATAGCAATCGAAGATATTTCTACGGGATAACGAATTGCAAATTCCCTTGCTTCTTCTACAACTTCTGGGAAATGATGATTCACTCTTTCCAGTGTCGCATTCACTCTTAACTCACCTCTTCTTTGATAAAGTGTATTCGCAACGGGAGGTGAATTATTTTCCTGTAAAGTAAAAAAGAAAGGCTCTTCTAATATATAATTTTTTGAAGGCGCAATAGGAATGGAAATCTTTCGATTATTTTTTTCATCAAATGAAACCCATTGATTATTCACGAGTGAAACATGAATTTCTTGGTGAGATGGTGTAGGCATTTTTCCCGAATTTTTTAAAACAATTTTATTAACTTGTACGACTTCACCCGGTTCAAAAATACCATTTTCTGAAGAGATTTTTAGTTCTTCCAATGAAAGATCATAAAAATCAGAATAAGTTCCCATATTTTTTACATTAAATCTAATTGCGCCCTGCTGACCTTGATAGCCGTTATTTCCCGAACTTCCAGATTGTCCATCCCAACCTGATCTCCCATCTCTGCCGCCTGGATTGGAATGACTTACATAACTGGTGTCCATTTGCAGCGTGCCTTCAGGATCCATGTTGGTAGAATAAACGGTTTCAGTCCAGGAATGGCTACTGCCACCTGATCCTCCCGATCCACCGGCGCCATACCGACCACCATCCCCCCCTCTACCGGCAGGCCCAGCGCACGCTTCTACTTTTTTTAAAAGCATTAAAAGATCCATGTCACGACCATCGACACTAATGTCAATGATGCCACCATTCCCGCCATTTGCACCATTGCCAGCATCGCCACCATTTCCCCCAGGTCCGCCGTCGGTACCATCTTCACCTGAACTGCTTTCGGTCGCATCAGAACCGCTGCGTCCATCGTAACCTTTTTTGCCACGGCCACCATCCCCGCCATCCCCTCCTTTGCCGCCATTGGCTTTTAAAAAAATTGCGGCCTCAGGGTTTCCTAAAGGTAATTGGTAAGATCTTGAATTGGCATTAACAATAACTTGTTGATTTATTTCATCGGCGGAAAGAGAAAGTTTAATATTTTTTGCGTCTTGACCCTTTTTTCCATGAGTCCCGTCAGTACCATTTTCCCCATCGCGGTAGCCGTCGCTGCCATCTGATCCTTCGAGTCCCGGGGCTCCACTCGTATCTAAAAGAATTCGATTTGTTGTCATCGTATATTTCCTTATTTATTTTTTATAATAATTTCCGCGGCTACTATAGTATGGTTTTATATTAAGCTCAATAGACATAAATTGATAAAAATGACATAATGCGTTATGACTGAAAATAATCACGAAAATCGCCGATCCCTCATCATGTCTGAAATCATGACACCAAACATGGTGAATTTTCATGGAAATATTCATGGCGGCTACCTTTTAAGTTTACTCGATCGAGTTGCTTTCGCCTGTGCTGCACGCTATGTTGGCGGCAAAGTCGTCACACTTTCTGTAGATCAGGTCGTTTTTAAAGAACCTATTTATGTCGGTGAATTAGTCGTTTGTTATGCCACGATTAATTATGTCGGTAGAACCTCGATGGAAGTGGGTATTCGTGTCATTGCCGAAAATTTGATGACGAGCCAATGTCGTCATACGAATACTTGTTATTTCACCATGGTCGCGGTTGATGAAGATGGAAAACCCACCAGAGCGCCGGAATTGACTATTGAAAATGATACGCAAAAACGTCGTTTTGAAGAGGCGTTAAAGCGGAAAGAGTTTCGTTTGCAGACAAGATAAGTAATCTGTCATGGCATGACAACTGGACCGACAACCGGAGGATAAGCCACCATGCCTTTATCTCAATCCGAACGCGCAATACTTATCGCACTCTCTGAAAAAAATAAAATTGCATTATCTAAGGGCTGGAAAAATTTTTCTGAAAGTCAAAAACAACCGGAAGCACTCGTTTTCCACATTTCAAATACGGATGAAATTCAAAAAATACTAACCACTGTCAACACGCTAAACCAAGAAAAAAAACCGCAAGACAAATTAACGTTGCGCGTTGCTGCGGGAGATAATAAAAATCCTTATAGCGAATCTTTTTCTTTTACACCCTGCGTATCTGCAGATATTATTTTACAATTGGTTCATGATGATTTTAAAAAAGTTGAATTACTCGATGAAAAAAAACATATTGTCAAAGTGGGATCTGCCATTCAAATCGGCGAATTAAATAAAATATTATTTGAAACGTTTCAATTATCGCTGCCAACTTCAAGTCTTATTCCCTATGTCACATTTGGCGGATTAACGGCAAATGCAGGTCATGGTACTGGACGAGATCAACCGAGCATATCTGGTTTAATTCGTGCAATGACATTTTTAAAACCGGATGGAAAAATTGAAAGAATCGATGGAACACATCCGGATTTTGAACATATTCGTGGTAGTCACTTAGGAATATTTGGAATTATGTTAGAAGCCGAAATAGAGTGTATTCCCGCGCAAAAACTCGAAAGCACTATTCAAACCATGCGCCTTTTAGGTTTGATTGGAGAAATTCAAAAAGGATTATTTCATCAATATCCTTACGTCACCATTATGTATATTCCACATTATAATAAAGCACACACAAAAAATATTACTATTGCAAAATGGCGTCCCGTCCCATTGGATGCAAAAAATACGGAAATGAACCCAGAAATACGCCATTTTAACCAAGAACGAATGATTCAATACAGCGATAAATTTAATATTGAAGAAATATTGTCGAACTATCCAAAAATTATTCCCTACTATATGAATTACATTGTTTCCAATTTTGCTCCCGAAAAAGAAAGTGTCACGGTAAGACCTTGGTATGATATCGCACATTCCCAAACTTCATTTCCAAAAAATCTTGATGATGCCGGTTACTTGTTTGAAACTGATAAAGAGGGAACCGAAGTCATAACCGCACTGACAACTGTCACAAAAACGTTGAAGACTTATGCGGATAATAAAAAATTCCCATTAACTTATGCGATCTATTTACGTTTTTTTCAAGGAACCAATGGAGGATTATCCACGAGCACTCATCGAGACGACAAATATATTTGCGCGTTTGATATGGTTTCACATCCAACAATTCCATGGTATCCAGAATTTAAAAAAGAAATGCAAAATTTTTTCATTGAGTCATTACATGCAAAACCACATTGGGGAAAACATATTCCGCTCGATGTAAATTATGCAAATATTTATGGAAAAAATTTCAAAAATTTTAAAAATACATTAGAACATTGGTATGAAGATTGCAAAATGGATGTGAATAAAAGCCCTTTTTTGAATAAATTTCATGAAAGTATTTTACAAATTTCTGAAAAAAATACTTACTCTTTTGAAAGAGAAAAAAAGCCACCCTTAAAGCACGAAAAACCAGCTGCCCCCCATATTAAAAAATTGGTGAAACAATTATTATTCGAAGTTCAAAAAGATAAAAATAATGCTAGTGCACAGGAATTGATAAAGGCTTTACGAAAAATACGATAATCTTTTTGACAGATATGTCTATATATGAAAATATATATTATTATTTTTTTGATTAATTTATTTTTTTTGAATATCATGTTTACTGATAACAATATGGAACTAATAAAAATAGGATATAAAATATGCCAAAATTTAACTTACACCCCGATATTACTACTCATCAATGTCTCAAAAATCCCATCACTCCTGATACAAAATGTCTTAATTTAGGTCTTCTGCCTAGCGTCGTGACTTTAGAAGTCGATACGAATCGTGAAAATAAATATTCTTCACCAATCGATTATCTCAATGCTTTCGGAGAATCCCATCCAGAATTTTTGTTTAGCGAAGAACCTTTATATTTCGCGCTTGGTGAATGCCAAACGTACGGCAATACAGATACTAAAGATGATTATTATAACCGTTATGAAACAAGAAATTTCTTTGTTTTTAATAACTTGATCATTAGACGAGAAGGCCCCGACATTTATGAAAATCGAAACTACTCTAGCGAAGATAGCATAACCTTTTATGAGATCGATAAAAAGAAAAAAACTATTCGAGTCATGTGGGAACAATTGGTGGGTAATGAACTTTCTAGGACGATGAAAGGTTTATTTTTAAATATGCTACCCATTTGGAACACGGGCAGCGAATATACCGGCGGCCTTTTTTCTTACTATACGCGTACAGAACACATTAAGCGACATCCTAAAAATTTGCATGTGCGGGCTAAACTCTCAGAGGATGAAGCAGATTTTTATGAAATTGCCTATGAATTCCGAAATGGTATATTAAATTATTTAAAAGACCCTTCTTTAGAGAAAATGCAGCACGTAGAAATGCTTATTGCATATTTTCAAAAAAGTAAATATGGAGAATTGCTAATGGCAGGAAACATTGCCAAATCTTTAGATAATGATGCATTAACTCATTGTCTATCTGGAGAAGTGAAAAAACAATTTGCAGGATTTAATCAATTTTTAAAAGACAAAACGTTAATTCCACCACCTGTCTATATTCATACTCTCACAGAACTCCTCAAACTCACTAATGACAAAACGAGTAGAACTTATTATATTCTTAAGGAAATATTAGAAGAAATAGAAAAAAACATGAAGGTTTCTAAACCTGAAAAAGAGTTAAGTAAGAAAGAAGAAATCTTGCCTGAAAGCAAAGAAGCTAAAAACTTTCAGTCTTTTGAAAATAATAAAGTTAATAATTTATTTGGAAAAACCAGGGAGTTTATAACCTTCCTTACAACTTCTCAAACTCAGGGAAATAAAAAAGTCTCCGTCGTCCCGCAGTGACGCATAATTATTGTCATGCCAGCATGCTTTGATGCCACCTTTAAGCATGCTGGCAGGCATTCAAGAGGCTTCGCTATGTGCCCACTGGATGCCACCTCTCGCTACGCTCGGCTGGCATGACAAAAGCTTCGTGGCTTGTTCGCGGAACGAAATTATTTATCCATACCGCCGCATAAACTCTTTCATAAAATCAATTAACAAATCCACACCAATTTCAGGCATTGCGTTATAAAGACTTGCACGCACACCGCCGCCTAGTCGATGGCCTTTTAAATTGGTTAAACCAGATTCGGTTGCTTCATTTAAAAAAGTATCTAACAATGATTCATTCATTAAATTGAAAGGTACATTCATGATTGAACGACAACCGGGATGAATTTTATTTTTATAAAATTCACTATGATTATCGAGAAATGCATAAAGTTTTTTTGCTTTGCGAGCATTCTTTTCTGCAAAAAATTCAACCCCGCCTTGTCGACGCATCCAAGCAAGCGTTAAACCTGCAATATACCAGGCGTAAGTTGGAGGGGTGTTATAAAAAGATTTATTTTCGACTGCAATTTTATATTGGTAAAGTGTCGGTGTTTTTGGTAAAGCGTCGCGGACTAAGTCATCGCGAATAATAATAATGGTGATTCCTGCTTGCCCAATATTTTTTTGAGCGCCCGCATAAATGATGCCGTAATCATTCACGTTAATAGGCTTTGATAAAATATTCGAAGACATATCTGCGACGAGTGGCACTTTTCCAGTGTTAGGAACAAAATGAAATTCGACACCCTCAATGGTTTCATTGGGGGTAAAATGCAAATAATTCGCATCGGGATTCAATTTCCAACTTTTTTCCGAAGGAATCGCAATAAGGTCATTTTCTGTGACTAACTCCGCCGCAATATTCACGTCACCGTATCGCTTAGCCTCAGTCAGCGCTTTTTTTGACCAAATACCCGTATCGACATAATCGGCGGCTTTTTTTTCACCAAATAAGTTCAGTGGAACCATCGCAAATTGCGCTGTCGCGCCACCGGGCAAAAAGAGAACATGATAGCTTTTAGGAATAGATAAAAGTTCGCGTATATTTTCCTCTGATTCATCCGCTATTTCTTTGAATTCGGGACCACGATGACCGAGCTCCATGATAGACATCCCAGTCCCACGCCAATCGAGCATTTCATCCTGAGCTTGCTTTAAAACTTCCTCAGGTAACATCGCGGGACCGGCGTTAAAATTATACACTTTTCGCATAGTATTCCTCTCAGTTCATTTTTTCGCTATCATATGATAATTAATACCTATAAAGCTAAATCTTTTATGACAACAACCGAATCTATCAAATTTCTCGTCGCCATGATCATTATGATGAACCCACTTGGGTCATTATCCATTTTTTTGGATCTTACCAAAAAATCCGCGCGTCGTTTACAACATAATATTGCACTTCGCACGTCGCTCGCGATTATCATTATCATGCTTGTGACGGTCTGGACAGGAAAAGGGTTATTGAGTTTACTCGGCATTACTATCCCCTCTTTTCGCTTCGCGGGCGGCATCATTTTATTATTAATGGGTTTAGCGATGCTACAGTCACGTGAAAGTCCCGTGAGTTATACCCCCGCGGACGACGAAGCCGCGAAAGAACGCCACTCCGTCGCCATCGTCCCTATGGCTTTACCTGTGATCGTCGGCCCCGGTTCCATCAGTACTTTAATTATTGCCGTCGGTGATTATCCACAATTGATGAGCAAGGCTTGGATATCCTTTTTGTGCCTTTTTCTCAGCCTTGGCATGGGTCTTATGTTGTATTATGCAGCTAAAATTGCAGAAATCGTCGGGGATTCAGTGATTAAGGTGATTACTCGAATCATGGGTATGATCATTATGGCAATTGCGGTTGGGATGTTGGCAGAGGGCTTGACGGGATTATTACCGGTTTTACGTTAAGTATTAGGTAGCTTAAAATGTGGCAAAAGTTCAGCTTTGAGTCAAGGTTCGTCGAAAACCTTATAAAAAAAGCGCAGCATATGAAAAATATGTGAGCATTTTTTTATAAGGTTTTCGGCGAAGATTGACCAAAGATGGACTTTTATAGTGTAAGACTCGAGGTACAATGGAACTTAATATTTTAGAAATTATTATAAGTGTATTTTTCATTTCACTTTTTGTGACGGTCATTTTTCGTAAACTAAAACTCTCCATTATTTTAGGTTATTTAATTGTAGGCGCGGTATTAGGTCCGCATGCCTTAGGCGTCATGCATAACTCAGATTATGCAAAACATCTCGCCGAATTCGGCATTGTCTTTCTCATGTTTACGGTAGGACTTGAATTTTCATTATCTAAATTATTCGCCTTGCGCTATGCCGTATTTGCGATGGGCGGTTTGCAAGTGATTTTCACCATCATTTTTACGACGGGTGGCGGCATTCTACTGGGCATGTCAATTTGGCAAGCACTGGTTGTCGGTAGCATTGTTTCAATGTCATCGACTGCCATTGTCGTGAAACAACTCAATGATCAATTTGAATTGCAATCCCAGCATGGATTAAACGCGATTGGCGTGCTGTTATTTCAAGATCTCGCGGTGATACCTATTATTATTTTAATTGCAGGATTATCGAGCGGGCCCGAACAAAGTTTAAGTATGATTTTATTATGGGCTGTCATCAAAGGGATTTTTGCGATATTTATCATTTTTCTCATTGGAAGATTATTATTACGCCCACTTTTCCGTCAAATTTCGAAAACGCGCGATATTGAATTATTTACTTTAACGGTATTATTAGTCACGTTAACGGGCGCTTGGCTCACTAATTTATTTGGGCTTTCTTACGCATTGGGGGCATTTCTCGCGGGCCTCATGTTAGCCGAGACGGAATTTCGTCACCAAATTGAAGTAGAAATTCGCCCCTTTAGAGATATTTTATTGGGGTTGTTTTTTATAACGATCGGCATGTTAACTAATGTCACAACCTGGTTAGATACGTGGTTTTGGATTTTATTATTAGCCTCTGCGCTTATCATTGGCAAATTGTTATTGGTCATGGTCATTGGACGATTATTGGGAAATAACACACCGACTTCCTTAAGAACGGGTATCGTGCTGGCGCAAGGTGGAGAATTTGGTTTTGCGATTTTGACACTGGCTTTAAATGATGGAATATTACCGGATGATTATGGACAAGTCGTTCTCGCCGCATTATTAATCAGTATTGCCTTATCCCCTATTCTCATCCGATTTAATCAACAAATCGCACAATTATTTTTTAAAAAAACCGTGAAGATGAACGAACAAAAAACCTTAGAAAAAATTTCATCTCGCGCCAAAAAAATAAAAAAACACGTCATTCTTTGTGGATATGGACGTGTGGGGCAACATGTGGCGCGATTGTTAGATAATGTGAATTTCCCCTATCTCGGTCTTGATCTCGACCCTGAGCTTATTCGTTTTGCAAGCCTCGCGGGTGATAATGTTATTTATGGTGACCCGACACATCCCGGGATCCTAAAGGCGGCCGGATTAGATAATGCTAGTGTGCTTGTGATTAGTTTTAATGATTTGCGCGCCTCGATCCAAATACTCAATTTAGTGAGAGAAACACATCCCAAATTACCTATTATCATTCGATGTCGAGACGAATTTGAATTAAAACAATTAAAAAAATATGGTGGCACACATATTATCGCGGAATTATTTGAAGCAAGCTTAACGTTATCTCATCATTTATTAAATATTTTAAATATTCCCACCGAAAAAATTGCGGAATTGATTCATGAAGTGCGTAGCAAAGATTATGATATGTTACAAAAAGTTTTTATTGGTTCTTACAAAGAAACCATGGAAGATAATTTAAATTCTACGAATCAAGTCAAACCCATTTTAATTCTAGAAGGTGCTTTTGCGGTTAATAAAAAGATTAAAGATTTACAATTAAAAAATTTCCAAGTAGAAATTATTTCAATTCGTCGTGGTGAAAAGAAATTCCTAAAACCTGAAAATAACACGATGCTGAAAGCATTTGATATTGTTATTTTATACGGTTCTGCTTTGCATTTGGAAGAGGCGGAAGGGTATTTGTTAAAAGGTTAACTGGAAGCTTTTGTGTAGGGTCATCCTGAACGAAGTGAAGGATCAGTTTACTCCCATAATATGGTGAGGAATTAAACCGATCCTTCACTTCGCTCAGGATGACAAAATGACTAGCCCTTCGCAATAACACAAAATTATTATATGATCCCCTCGGAATTAAATTTTATAAAAGGACGTATTATGTTAGCAAATTTATTCAGAGCTTTATCTTGGCACAGTGATCCTCAAGTTTTTTTTGGAAGCTCCTATCAAGCAACTTCATGTGGTGGCATTAGTATCGAGACAGAAAAAAATAATTCAAGAGCCAAAATCACTCTTACTAATCAACAACAGGATAAAAAAATCTTAAAAGCAATGGTTTTTCATCTTGATAACTTAAAAAAATCAGCCATTTATCAATCATCGATCGCGGATATTAAATCTGAAAAACTCGTCAATACATGGACCACGCGACGAAATGGTAATTATCTTTTTAAAGTTTCGAGCGATAAACAAATGGCTTTTTCATTACTTTCGGATGATGCCGATAATGATTTAGCGAGATTAACTTCCATTCGTTTCGGTGCAATCATTGATTATTTTAAAGAAATTTACTTCTGCTCATATTTACAAAACAAACTCAATTTATCGATAGATCAATTACGTACTATTCCCGGCATGGATGAAACGCATATCAATTTACTATTAGAAAATTATCTCATGCTTGAAAATTTAATCGAACTTGGTTTTACGATTCAGCAATTGGGTACGATGTCTCTCAAACATATTCAATTACTCCTTGATCATTACCTATCACTAGTTTCTTTATTCACGCATCACGTTACACCTGAACAAATTTCACAAATAAATTATGATAAATTAAAGTATTTTTTTAATAATTCTCTTTATATTAATGATGCATTAAAATTCGTGACAATCGAACAAATACTTGGGTTAAACTCCCAACCAAAACCTTTATCCGAAATGAAAGAGGAAAAATCAACTGAAAGAATGATAGGACATTTCGGTTCATCCCAAGGTCAATTCGGTGACTATATCACCTCTACAGAATTTTCCACGAATAAAGCCGAGGTCAAAATAACGCATTTAAAAAACACTGGCACCTTTCAAGCAATGGGCGTGACTTTAACTGAGGAATCTAAACAAACTTTTGAAAAATTAACGCAGGAAAACCCACCCGTAAAACTCATTCATCAGTGGTATGTCATTAAAAATAATAATGATCAGATATTATATTGTCCTGAATTAAGAAATCTCACCGTAGAAACTCGTGGATTAGAAGTGCCAAAAGATATCCTAGAACTAGCCATGTGTGAGTTTCAATTTTATAAAGAAAAAAGATTTATTGAGTTTTTATCAACTAAAGGTTGCTCCATCGATCGTTTTCACACTCTCCCAGGAATGACAGATACTAAACTCAAATTATTATTTGCAAATAAATATGCCATGGAACAATTGATGGGGTTTGGTATAAAAGTAGAAGAATTCGCAAATATTGATGAGCCACGTTTAAGACATGCATTAAAACATTCCCGTGAAATGGAAAGTGCCTTAAAATTTGTATCTATTCATGACATATTAAATGCGAAAGTAGCAATGGAAGTCGAAGAGGAAAAAAGTATTCGGCGAGCTCCCGGCAGATAACACTATCACTCGCCCCCCATAGGTCTCTACACAACCGTCGTCCCGCGGCTTGTCCGCGGGATCCAGAGCGGCATTGCAGGCTTTCTGGATCCCGCGGACAAGCCGCGGGACGACGAGTTCTTTGACTTGTGTAGAGACCTATGTTTGTTAAAGGGGGCGAATTTATGCATATAAGTTGAATTTTACTTAGGATACTCCAACGGCATTTCCAAAGTGAACGTGGCGCCCTGATTCAATCCATCGCTTTTCACGGAAAGTGAGCCACCTAACTCTTTTGCCGCCAACGATGAGGCATGTAAACCAAATCCATGTCCTTCTTTTTTGGTGGTAAATCCATAGGAAAAAATTTTCGTGACTCTATCTTCTGGAATACCAACACCATTATCAAAAATATCTACAAAAAAGTGTTGTTCGTTATTTTTAATTTCTATCTTAATTTTTTTGGCGTGTTGGGTGGATTCTTGCAATGAATCTTTGGCATTCTTAATTATATTCACTAATATTTGTAAAAATTTAGTTGCATCAATCAGCACTGGTTTTTTAAATGCATAATTTTTAATAACAATAATGTCAGGATGATTTGTTTCAATCCCTGTCATCGTTAATGCTTCATCCACCAATTTATCAATTTCTGTTATTTGCGTCACATTTTTTTGATTTTTTACTTAAATTTTGCTGCATAGCTACAACACTTTTTATATGTGCTATATTTTTTAAAAGTAATGACGTTTCATTCGTTAAAAAGTCTCGCTCGCTATCGATATATTTTGATAATTGACTAATATAATCTGGTAACATTTTACCTCGTGGATCTTCCGAAAGAAATTGTGCTAAATTATTTTTATTTTCAGTCATTAACTTATTTAATTCAGAAAATTCCGAAAGTTTTGACTTACGAATTCTTTCTTCAATCATCATCGCAGATACATTCACACTATTTAATACGTTACCCACGTTATGCAATACACTTGTTGCAACTTCTGCCATCCCCGCTTGGCGGGCGGTTGCTAGTAATTGTTGATTTTGAGATTCCTTATGCGTTGATACTAAAACCGCAATTCCTAATAAGAAAAAAGTCACTCCTGCAATATTTACGGCTAAAAGATTGGGGTTAATCGATACGAGAGTGACGATGGGATTACTTTTATAGGTAAAAACAGCTGCATACATTCCGGTATAATGCATACCACAAATGGCAGCCCCCATGATAAATGCGCTAACAAATTTTAAACGAAAGCGAACCCTTTCAGGCACTTTAGTACTTTTAATAGCAAGCCACAATGCAGCTTCCGATGCCAAAATAGCGATAACAATTGATAATGCAAATATTCCGGGTAAATATCGAATATTCATGATATCAGTCATGGCATTCATACCCATATAATGCATTGTAGCTATGGCAATCCCTAAGATAATGCCACCAAAAATAAATTGTGAGAGTTTAATAGTTTTTGATTTTAAAAGTAATAAAGCAAAAGCTGATGCTAA
>JABDEN010000052.1 GCA_013287025.1 Gammaproteobacteria bacterium
AAAGAGAAATTGAATTTAAACAAAAGCTTTCGCAATCCGAAGCCAATATTCGACAATTAGAAAAAGAATTGCAACAACTGAAACAAAAATTGAATGTATCGTTGGCAGATGATTTATGCAAAGATGCCAAAGAAGTGAATGGCGTACATGTTTTACTTAAAAAAATTGATCATATCGATATTAAATCCCTACGAGAAACCGTTGATCAATTAAAAAATAAATTGGGCCGCGCCATTATTGTGCTTGCGACGGTGAATGACAATAAAGTGAGCATTATCGCCGGTGTAACAAAAGATTGCGTTCACCATGTGAAAGCCAGAGAATTAGTGAATCAAATTGCGGTCAAAGTCGGAGGAAAAGGTGGCGGTCGTCCGGACCTCGCAGAAGCAGGAGGCAACCAACCAGAACATTTGTCTTCCGCGCTGACATCAACTTTTCAATGGATTGAGGCTATACTTAAATAATAAAGGTTCACTTCCACCGACTGGATGTGGACAAGACATGGACATTAGATCAAAAATAATGCATTATATGATTTTGGATGAATGACGACATGGCAATAATAGTACAAAAATATGGTGGAAGTTCTGTTGGGACGCTTGAGCGTATTAAGCATGTTGCCGCAAAGGTTATCCAAACCAAAAAGCAAGGACACGATGTTATCGTCGTGGTCTCTGCGATGCAAGGCGAAACGGATCGCCTCATTACCCTCGCCAATAATTTAACACATGAACCTGACCCTCGCGAATACGATGTATTAGTTTCGACAGGCGAACAAGTGTCAATGTCCTTACTCGCGATGGCTTTGAATGCAAAAAATTGCCCTGCTCGCTCTTACACTGGCCCTCAAATCGGCATTATCACCGATCATATTCATACAAAAGCTCGTATTTTGGACGTTAAAACGGATCTTTTGAAAAAAGATTTGGCAGAAGGTTTTGTCATCGTGGTGGCGGGTTTTCAAGGTATCAATCCTCGCGGAGATATTACCACACTCGGTCGAGGCGGTTCGGATACCACCGCTGTCGCAATAGCTGCTGCTTTAAAAGCGGAAGAATGCCAAATTTATACCGATGTCGATGGCGTTTATACGACAGATCCCAGAATGATTCCTGAGGCAAAGCTTTTGTCTCACATTAGCTTTGAAGAAATGCTTGAAATGGCGAGTTTAGGCGCCAAAGTATTGCAAATGCGTTCTGTCGAATTAGCAAGCAAACATAACCTTCCTGTTCGCGTATTATCGACTTTTAGCAATAATGCGCTTGGCACACTGGTGACTTTTGAAGATAGAATTGAACAAAAACGCTTAGTGTCAGGTATTGCTTTTAGCCGGGAAGAAGCGATTATTTCAATTAATAGTGTTCCTAATCGCGCAGGTGTCGAAGGAACGATATTAGGCCTCATTAGTGAGGCAAACATTGAAATCGATATGATTGCACAAAATGCAACGGATAAAACCACTACAGACTTCACATTCACGCAACATCGCAAAGATTACATGAAATCTTTGAATATTATGCAAAAAATTGCAACAGAACTCGGCGCCGCTGCCGTGACTAGCAACGCGAAAGTCGCTAAATTGTCTTTAGTCGGCATTGGCATGCGGTCTGAAACCGGTGTTGCAAGTAAGATGTTCCAAGTCTTAGGAGACATCGGTGTTAACATCAATATGATCACGACATCTGAGATTAAAATCTCGGTCATTATTGATGAAGCGCAATTAGAACAAAGTGTTAAGGCAGTCCATGATGCTTTTTCGTTACATAAGCTAATGATGGATATGCAACCTTTGGCTCTGGAGATCTAAATTCAGGGAATCAAGTCTGCAAAAGAATAAATAATTTGAAAAAAATGCAAATCTCATTTGCACTACGAGGCCATATTGTTTACCATTGCTGACTTTAATAAGAAACCATTTAGAAGAGTTACGAGATATTGCATTATCAATTTTAGGGAAATCAATAAAGGTACACAACAAGGCAGTTTAAGGAGATGGCTAAATGCTCATTTTAACGCGACGTGTGGGTGAAACATTAATAATCGGCGATGATGTCATCGTGACCGTGCTTGGTATCAAAGGTAACCAAGTGCGTATCGGGATAAATGCGCCAAAAACAGTGTCTGTTCATCGTGAAGAGATCTATCAACGTATTCAACAAGAGAAAAATGCGACGACAACCGGAACAACGGTAGTAACAGCGAAAGAAGAAAAGAGTCCCAAAGAAAAAGATAAGAAAGTAAAGAGTGAAGAATAGTTCCTTTTGATTTTATTAACTTAATATTGTGTGAAATACGGAGAGATGGCCGAGAGGCTGAAGGCGCTCCCCTGCTAAGGGAGTATGGGGTCAAAAGCTCCATCGAGGGTTCGAATCCCTCTCTCTCCGCCAGTCATAGCATTGAGGTTAATTGACAGAAAGTACACTCCAGTTTTTTTATCATGAAGAAATGCGCCCGTAGCTCAGTTGGATAGAGTACCTGGCTACGAACTAGGGGGTCGGGAGTTCGAATCTCTCCGGGCGCGCCAAGATTAAAGCAACAAACTCTTTATTTTGTATCAAAGAATAAGGGGTTTGTTTTTGCGCACAAAGACTTATGTATGCGCCCGTAGCTCAGTTGGATAGAGTACCTGGCTTCGAACCAGGTGGTCGGGAGTTCGAATCTCTCCGGGCGCGCTATATAAATCACACCTTTCTGAAAATTCAAAATACCGGCTGCAACAGATTTTTATGGGTGATATTAATATAATTCTAAAATTGAGGGATCATTATAATGAATATAAAACTTATCGGCTCCGCAACATGCCCTTTTGTACAAAGATGCTTATCTTACAAGGGGCACATCCATTGCATTGGCGTGTACCCCTCTGCTTTGCAATTAAAACGCGTAATTAACACCTAAAAATCCGGCTTGTTGTGTAGGTATGCGACCTAGCTTCACATTATTATCAGCATCAACTGTAATATTTGCAGAATTGCCAGAGTAAATGCCTTGATAAAACGCTGTTAGCATTGCATGTCTTGTCACGTTATATCCTAAACCGGCTTGTAATTCGCCGTTGATTTTTCTTAATGTATCATCATCTGAAGTTCTGTCCATGAACTGCAGTTGACGGTAAGCAATACCACCTTTGGCAAAGACGGAGAAATCAGAGCTTTGGCCAAATGAGAATTTAAGACTCACAAGCAAATCAACTAAGGGTTTTAAAGTCGTTTGCACAGGCAAGCCGCCGGGACTAAAATCAAAAAAATCTGGAACAACAAATCGCATATCATTGCCCCACTGCACGCCTGTTTCTAATCCTAATGAAAATGCTTGGAAGTTATATCCTTCTGCACTCAGCGCTAAGCGTCCTTGCGTAAACTGTCCATCGTTTTCATAAGCCCCACTGACATTTCCATAGCCACCATACACACCCAAATGCAACCAAGAAGGAACATCACATGGAATGATTTCTCCTTTATAATTGGGAATGGGTTTCGCTAAAACCGGGAGTGTAAAAAGTAATATTAGAACACATGAAGGTATTTTTTTTAACACGATAAATTCCTTAAAAAATTGTTTATCCAAATGGTTGCATTAAAATTTTTAACAAAAAACATGCTTAACATCAATAAGTAAAAGTATGGACAGCGCGCACGCCGAAAGTATCGTCTTTAGAAAGTGCTGCGATGTTAGTAAAAATGCCCAATAGCTCTACGGTACTAGCAGTAATCACAGCATATGCATAATTCCTAGACGGAGTACCAATAATAGAATTTTCTGAGGAACTCCAGTATGCGCAGAAAGTACTAATATTACAGCTGCCAGCGGAAGTATTCGTCGCTAATTGCGTATAGTGTAAAGGCGCTGTAATAATTCCTTCATTGATCATTTGATCAAAATTCAAAACAAGCATCAGTTCATTTTCAGAAGGTAAATACCATGTTCCTACCGGATCACTGCCGGGATTGCCTAGATAACCGCCGGTAAACGTATTAGCTGCAAATGCGGCACAATCGGTATTACTGGTACAAAGAGTAGAGTGAGCAAGAATCGTATGGGAATTACCTGGCGTTGGCGGTGAAACATTAACAATATCAGTATTCGTTCCTGTAAAAAAAGCTTGATGTTGAGCTGTGGGACCAAGAATAGCTAATGCATTGGTATACGTAACTCCATCTGAAACAGATGGATCCACCGCATCCATGAGCGCTGCAACAATGCCATGACCGTTACCATCGGTATAAATGACAACCCCATCTGGATTTTGTGCATTGGGATATAATGAACCTATTTCAGGAGCGGGAGCGGGTAAGTTATTAATTTGTGTTTGCAGAAAAGCCGCTTTTTCATCTACATATCCAACAGATGCGGGATTCGCGGGATTTTGCGCATAGGCTGCCCCCCCCCGAACACATTGACTGATAAAGTTAAAATATTAATCAGATAAAAATAAGATTTATTCAGTTTCATACTTTCTTTCCTCCTTCCATTTTCGATTGAGAAATCCCTGACGGGCTTTTTAATGCATCGATTTGTTTTTGCAAATCCGCAAAAACTTTATCAACATATTCTATCGAAGCCGGGTCTGTGGGATTTGAGGCAAAAAGAGAAATCGGACTAAAAAAAATAAAACACATCACTATCCATAGTAATCGCTTCATCGGTATTTCCTCATATACATCATGTAAATTGAAAAAAAATATATTATCACTTTTTTATGAAAAATAGCTAGGAAGCTAAGGCAGAAGTCACATTTCCCCACGCTGACTCAACAAAAACCCAGCATCCGATCTTAACCCATTTAATGCCACTGTCAAATTCCCAATAGCAGATATAAAAAATCCAATGCCCTCTAAATTTTCAGATTTTTGTTGATTGTATACAGCTACACTCATTAGATTACCTAAATCCTGTAATCCATGTAACAAAATGTCCATTGCATTATCTGTGTGCCGTCGTAAAACTTTTAACTCATCTGAATTACATACCAATGATTGTATTTCGTTCGACAATATTATGCGCTTCTTTAATAAAAAAAATAATTCTGTAAAAGGACTATCGGCATTTTGAAATGTAACAGCATTATATACACCCGACATTAATTGAGTCTCCATGACTTTTATGATCTATTTTAAATATGGTAATACGCTTTAAAAAATATTGTTTTTAAATTATTTTCCTAAAAAACAATACCTAACATTTTTATCCGGCCTCAAATATATGTGCGTCTTTACTATAAGTCAAATATTTTATATGCGAATTTAATATATAAATTGATTAATAATAATGGCAATTTTAATATTTAAATTGTAATATCTCAAAAATTTATGGGTGATATTAATATAATTCTAAAATTGAGGGATCATTATAATGAATATAAAACTTATCGGCTCCGCAACCTGCCCTTTTGTACAAAGATGCTTAATCTTATTTGCCTTAGGAAAAGTTGAGTTCGAGATGATATATATAAATTTAATTAATAAACCTGATTGGTTTTTGAAGATTTCACCCACGGCAAAGGTACCAATATTAGAAATCGATGGTTCTCATATTTTTGAATCTTTAGTCATTAATGAATTTATTAATGAAAAATTTAATCTTAATTTACAAACCTCTAATCCTTTGCAAAAAGCATTAAATAAAAGCTGGAGCGAATACAGCTCAACTCTTATTTCATCCTTATATGCACTAATATGCGCAACTGATAAAGATAATTACGAGTCTTTAATAAATCGATTAACTGCCGGATTAAATTGGATAGAGAATTCCGAAATAAAATTACCCTACTTTAATGGAGATGAAATAAGCTTAATCGATATTGCTTTTGCACCATTATTTTTTAGATTTAATATTTTAAATGAAAATTATTCGACTAATTTTTTCATTGGTACACCAAAAATTAAAAAGTGGGCTGCAAACTTACTTGAACATGAAATAATACGCCATACCACTCCTTCGAATTATAACAATTTAATTAACACGAATATTTTAAATAAACAAGGTTTGCTTACCAGCACAAGTCGCTTAAATAAATCTTAGACAGGAAACTTCATGCAAATTAAAACAAATGATGCATGTGCATGTGGTAAAAGGATTAAAATGACAAGACTCCTAGCGGGTCTTTCAAGAAAAGACATGGAGGAAACATTTTTTGTAAGCGCCAGCACTTTACAAGCTTGGGAAATTGGAAAAAATCCGTTAAACGAAAAAGCAGCTAAAAAATTAATCGATATTTTCAGATCAAAAATGCTGATCTGTTCATCTGAATGGTTATTATATGGAATTGGTAATCCTCCTCAAATTTATAATCAACCACACTATACTCAATTTAATTCCAATATAGATATTTTAGTTAATTGGGATGATGAGATTTCAATTCAAAAAGAAATCGGATTTTTTTCAAAAACAAATAATGATGCTATTGTGATGTTAGTTACTGATGATGGGATGGAACCATTTTACTTCCCCGGAGATTACGTCGGAGGTAAAAAACGTTTTTCTAATCATATAAATTCTGTAATAGATATGAATTGTATCGTACAACTTAAGGATCAATCTATCTACATTAGAAAAATTAAAAAATCCAAAAATGCAGGATTGTATAATTTATTTTGCAATAACCCTAATACCATATTGCATGAACCAGTTCTTTATGAAATAGACTTAATTTTTGCAGCACCTATAATATGGCATAGAAAAAATGACCCTAAAACAATTTAATAAACCCATATAAAAATATGAATAAAAATAATAATAAAGCAATTTTGGCAGCAGGAATGCACTCACGCTATTATCAGCAACTGCATATACTGTTTTTTTGATATACATGCCAACGCATTTAAATATGTTTAAACAATTAGATTTATTAACTTCTATAAAATTAAATACTTTTAATCTATGTTTTTATGCAGCACTACTGCCCATGATGGGCATACTTTCGGATATCATCGGAAAAAATAAATTGATATTATTCTCTTGTTTTATGATGTTATTTTTTTCATACCCATTATATTTTTTGCTTAATAACGCAGAAAACATCATTACTCTGGAAATACTTCTTTTAATTAATGTCAGCCTAGTTGCGACATTGAATGCTTCTCTACCCGCTTTTTTATGTGAATTATTTCCAAACACAGTCAGAGCAACCTCAATGGCAATTGGATTTGGGATCAGTATATCAATTGCGGGTGGAATGGCACCATTAGCTTGCTTATATTTACCTCTTTTAACCAATAATATTAATTCCCCTGCAATTTATATAATGATATTTACAGTGATACCAATTTACTTTCTATTCACCCACTTAAATAACCCTAAGCGATTTAAATATTTACCATCTAACCCACAAAAGGCATAACAATATGATTAAATATGAAGTAAATTTAGAAATTAACAAGACGATTGATGAGAACTTTTTAGAATGGTTACCTCACCATATCGATGAAATATTAAAATTTAAAGGCTTTCAAAATGCATCAATTTTTACGGACAATTCTTGCGATTCAGAATTATATTGTAAAATCACGGTCCATTACGAACTTGATTCAAGGGAAGATTTACAAAATTATTTTGATAATCATGCAACAACAATGAGGGATAAAACAGTCAAAATGTTTGGTGACAATTTTAAAGCCTCGAGAAGAATATTAGAATTAACTAAAAAATTTTATAAATAGAATAATGAGCTTGACATGGAAAAAAATATTATCTTACCGTCAAATCCATTCACGGAAGATTTAGAGCTGCAACTTTTCTCATTTTATAAGCAATTTAGCCTATATGGGTGCACGTATATGTATTATACAATTACAGACCCAAATAAAGGCAGAATAAGATTCACTACCAACGAAGATTGGATCAGATTATATTTAGAGGATAATTTAGTATCTCATGATCCAATCAAAATAATTTGCGAACAGAAAAGGAATGCAATCTTATCATGGAAAAACATTCCCATTTCTAGCCGAAGTCAAAAAAAAACAATGGAAGGTAGAAATTCTTTTGGTCTTCATGATGGCATGAATATTATTCATTTTGACGAAAAAAATGGATTACATAAAATCCTTGCTCTGTGCACTGACTGCAAATCTCATAACTTTTCTCAAGAAATTTTAGAAAATAATCCTTTATTTAAAGAAAATATTATGAAAATTTTTTCTCTTATATAATCGGGGCACATCCATTGCATTGGCGTGTGCCCCTCTGCTTTGCAATTAAAACGCGTAATTAACACCTAAAAATCCGGCTTGTTGGGTAGGTAATTGATTTTAAAAAAAATTAATTTTACCAACTCTGGCTTCGAACCAGGTGGTCGGGAGTTCGAATCTCTCCGGGCGCGCTTAATAAATCACACCTCTCTGAAAATTCAAAATACCGGCTGCAGCAAATTTGTAGCGGTAGTTATGTAATTGCTCTTCAAGCATATGTTTTTTATGGCTTTATTTTAAAAAATAAGTAATGCCTGATATTAATTTATTCTTGTTTTTATAATGACTGAAGGTACAATAGCTCATTGAATATTTATAGATTTTTATTTTTGGATCAAATAACTCATGCCTACTATTAGTACTTTTTATGGAATTTTGATTAAAATGTTTTTCAATGACCATCTTCCGGCGCATTTTCATGTAGAATATGCCGAATTTAAGGCTACAATTAATATAGAGAAGCTGGAAATTCTCGAAGGGGAGCTGCCGCGCAGAGCATTGGGACTTGTGCTTGATTGGGCAGAACTTCATAAAGATGAATTACTCGAAGATTGGAATTTATGTCAAACAAAACGGCAGCCTAAGAAAATAGATCCATTAAAGTAGAGAATTAAAAATGTATTGGGATGTAATTGAAGTTAAAACAAATAAGAGCTTAACTCTCGAGGTTCGCTTTGCAGATGGCACAAGCGGAAAGGTACGGTTCATGCCACAACATTTAATTGGTATTTTTGAACCATTAAATGATCCTCAATTTTTTTCTAAAGTATTTATTGATCATGGTGTTGTCACTTGGCCAAATGAAATTGATTTAGCTCCCGATGCGATGTATCAGGAAATAAAAAAACATGGTGAATGGATTTTACTATAGTTTGCATAAAAAGGATTTTGAAAATCTGACATGTATATACGCATTAAAAAAACACCACGTAATAAAAACATTTCGGTACAATTAGTTGAATCTTTTCGTTTAGAAGGAAAAATTAAGCAGCGTGTTATTCGACATATTGGTACAGCAAAAACAAAAGAAAAAATAAAAGAATTAAAGCGAATTGCAGAAACCATCAAAATTGATATCACTCATAAGAAACTCGGTCAGAGCGTTCCTGACGATAATAATACTAGAAAATTTCTAGGCGAGACACAGGAGGTGTCTGATAAGTTATTAATTAATGCTTCCTCTCTTGAAGAATGTCAACGTTATATTTTAGGTATTCACGACATTTATGGATATATTTATGATCATTTAGGTTTCAGTAATCCTTTTTGTCAACCCAAACGTCGTGAATTTGCAGCAAAAATTTTACGTGAAATTGTTTTAGCCCGTATAGCAGATCCCAGCAGTAAACGTTCGAGCGTTGAATTGCTTAATGAAAAATTTGGTATTCATATTAATTTAGATAATGTTTGCCAAATGATGGACAAAATCGATGATAAATTTTGTGAAAAAATACAAAAATCAGCCTTGAGTACCGCATTACGATTAACAGACGATAAATTGCGAATCTTATTTTATGATGCAACCACACTCTATTTTGAATCGTTTTCTGAAGATGAGTTAAAACAAAATGACTATAGTAAGGACATGAAATTTAATCAATCTCAAGTTTTGCTTGCTTTATTTGTTACAGAAAAAGGGTTGCCGGTTGGTTATGAAATATTTCCTGGATCAACTTATGAGGGACATACTTTAATTGCGGTCCTAGAAAAATTAAAACAACGTTATCAACTTGAGGAAATTTTTTTTGTAGCTGACCGAGGTCTTCTGAGTGATGAAAATCTTAAGTATTTTGAAGATAACAATTACAAATATATTGTTGGTGCTAGAATAAAAAATGTATCTGCAAAATTAAAATCTAAAATTTTAAACAAACAAAATTATACAGTAATGCAAAATAATCCTGATCAAAAGATTGCTGAATTTGACTATATATCTAACCGTTTTTTGATTGTAAATTATAGTCCAGAACGAGCAAGAAAAGATGCATATGATCGCGAAAAATCTATAGAGAAATTAGAAAAAAAATTGAAAAAAAGCAAAAATCCTCAATCATTAGTAAGTAATTATGGATATAAAAAATATATTTCGATTACTGGAGATGCAGCTATTGAAATAAACAAAATTAAGATCGAAAACGATATGCAATGGGATGGCCTTGCCGGCATCATTACAAACATGAAAAACACTACTGGCGAAGAAGCATTTTCATACTATCGCGGGTTGTGGCAAATTGAAGAATGTTTCAGAATCAAAAAACATGATTTAAAAATAGGTCCCATTTATCATTGGACACCGCAGCGAGTAAAGGCACACATTGCTATAAATTTCATAGCATTTGTTTGTATACGCTATTTAGAATATCGTTTAGCAATACAATCTCAAAAGAGTTCGCCGGCAAAAATTCGTGATTCTTTAATGCAAGTACAGGCTAGCATCATTAAAGATAATAAAACCAACCAGCATTTTTTATTGCCTTCCAAAATACATCCACTGGCAAAAGAAATTTATAGGATATTGAAAATAAAAGCGCCAAAAAAAATAATGACACTTAAAGTGTAATGCCTGAATTAAAAAATCATTTCAAATAAAATCATGTGCTTAATTTAAAAACCACTCAAAGTCAGGAAGTCACATTTAAGCAAAATGCCGTATTACCTCTTATATAATCGGGGCACATCCATTGCATTGATCTGTGCCCCTCACTTTGCAATTAAAACGCGTAATTAACACCTAAAAATCCGGCTTGTTGGGTAGGTATGCGACCTAGCTTCACATTATCATCAGCATCAACGGTAATATTTGCAGAATTGCCAGAGTAAATGCCTTGATAAAACACCGTCAACATGGCATGTCTTGTCACGTTATATCCTAAACCGGCTTGTAATTCGCCGTTGATTTTTCTTAATGTATCATCATCTGAAGTTCTGTCCATGAACTGCAATTGACGGTAAGCAATACCACCTTTCGCAAAGACTGAAAAATTAGATTCTTCGCCAAATGAGTATTTAAGAATGACCAGCAAATCAACTAAAGGTTTTAAAGTCGTTTGCACAGGTAAACCGCCAGGACTAAAATCAAAAAAATCTGGAACAACAAATCGCATATCATTGCCCCACTGTACGCCTGTTTCTAACCCTAATGAAAATGCTTTGAAGTTATATCCCTCTGCGCTCAAAGCTAAACGTCCTTGCGTAAATTGTCCATCGTTTTCATAAGCGCCACTAACATTTCCATAACCACCATACACACCCAAATGCAGCCAAGAAGGAACATCACAGGGAATGATTTCTCCTTTATAATTGGGAGGGGTTTTCGCGAAGGTGGGTAAAGTAAAAAGTAATATTAGAACACATGAAGGTATTTTTTTTAACACGATAAATTCCTTAAAAAATTGTTTATCCAAATGGTTGCATTAAAATTTTTAACAAAAAACATGCTTAACATCAATAAGTAAAAGTATGGACAGCGCGCACGCCGAAAGCATTGTCTTTGGTAGCTGTTGAGATGTTACTATTATATGACGCTATAAATGAGTTATTAGCAGTAGTCACAAAATATGCATAATCCCTAGACAAAGTAGTACCAAGCTGATTTTCCGAGGAACTCCAGTATGCGCAGAAATCATTATTAGAGCAGCTACCAGCGGAAGTATTCGTGGCTAATTGCGTATAGTGCAAAGGCGCTGTAATAATTCCTAGATTGATCATTTGATCAAGATTCAAAACAAGCATGAGTTCATTTTCAGAAGGTAAATACCACGTTCCTACCGGATCACTGCCGGGATGGCCTAGATAACCGCCGGTAAACGTATTAGCTGCAAATGCGGCACAATCGGTATTGCTGGTACAAAGAGTAGAGTGAGCAAGAATCGTATGGGAATTACCAGGAGTCGGCGGTGAAACATTCACAATATCAGTATTCGTTCCTGTAAAAAACGCTGGATATCGAGCTGTCGGACCGAGAATAGCTAATGCATTGGTATAAGGAACTCCGGGTGAAACAGATGGGTCCACCGCATCCATAAGCGCTGCAACGATGCCATGACCGTTACCATCGGTATAA
>JABDEN010000053.1 GCA_013287025.1 Gammaproteobacteria bacterium
TAATTTTAAGTCCTGCTTTCTTTAAATTTGAGTTATCCACAATCACCTGTTCATTCAAGAAATATTCAAGAAATATATTTTACCAGGTTACAAATCGATGTGAAATCAGTTATGATTCAGTCAAATTTTTTTTGGAAAGATAAAGATCTGTCATTCTGAGCGAAGCGAAGAATCATTGGAACATTTCAAAGATCCTTCACGTGCGTATCAGGATGACAAAATGTGGAGGTTTTTTATGAAAAAAATAATGATTTTAATCGTTATCTTACTTGCGATGTCAGGTTGCGTTCGCAAAATTTCAATCGAGCAAGGCAATATCATGACCCCTGAAATGGTAGGCCAATTACATACCGGTATGACAATGGATGAAGTCAGAGGAATCATGGGTACCCCGGTTTTAATGAATACTTTCCGAGATAATCGTGTGGATTATGTTTATACCTTGCAGCCGGGTCGCGAAAAAAGAACCGAAAAATACATGACACTCATTTTTGAAAATGGACATTTGGCGAAAATTGCGGGGAATATGTATTCGCAGGTGATGCAAAATTAAAAGATAGCGTGCTCGTGCCCGGTTTTTTCTTTCGATAAAAAACGGGTGCGACTTCAGAATAAAGGGATTTTAATCTATGCACTGCAATCAAATTTTATCAAATCCAGAGTCGAAATCTTCTTTTAAATTAATCCATGAGCAAATATTTCATCTTGTTAAAAAAGGAGAAGATTCTGAAGGTTACAACACTTTAATTGAAGAAATAAAAAAAAATAACCCCGTGCAACCGACATATGTATTAAAAACCATAGCATATGAATTAGGCGCTACAGGAAATATAGAAAGAGTTTTAAATTTTTTTAAAAAACTGACGACTGACCCCGAACATTCAATTCATACGGATCGTTTTTTTGCGTAACGCTGTTGCTGGTTTTGCCAAAAGCAACCTCAAAGAACTTGCGTTCCAATTCTTAGAAAAAATCACGCTTGAATATCCTGCAAACATGAAAGAAGATTTATTCGAAGAGTTAGTATACAGATTTGCCACCTATAAGCATGTATCTGAGACTTATGCGATTTTAGAAGAACTGAAAGACAAGTATCCGTCAGAACTTAGTAAGCTTTTAAACGGAATCGGCGCAGGCTTCGCTATAGGAGGGTATACAAGAGAAACATTCGCTTTTATTAATAAAATAAAGGACATATACCCTAGAGAGATGCCAGACTTACTTTCTGAAGTAGCTTATGCTTTTACTTTTCATAACCATGAGATGGGAATTGATCGTATTTTAAAAGATATCAAAAACACTTATCCTAAAGATCTTGATCTCGCAATAAGCGATACCTCGCGGGGATTAGCACGTCACAGACATAAAAAAGAAATTTATGCATTTTTAGAAAAAATCATGGCTGAATATCCAATGCATGTTACTTCAGCGGTGGAAGGTTGTGCTAACGGTTTGAACCAAATCAACCGATGCATAGATAAATTCATTGTTTTGAAAGTTTTGACTTTAACCAAAGATTACGATTCACGCGTGCAAATCGCAATGCAAATTAAAAAATATGTTAATAAATATGATGTTCTTGGGTTAATTCCAGAAGCGAATAAATTTAGTCAATTGATGGCAAGAACAGACATGACCTATGCACAAGTATTAGCTTCGTTTCAATCTGAAATGCGAATATTTATATTACAAGGAATTCAATTAGTTCATGAAAAAAAGCTAATTAATTCTACTTTTTTACTTATTGCTACATTTTTGTCGCCGATGACACTACCTGAAGTCTGTGATCTTTCTAATAAGCTCGCGCTAAAAATCCATCATCAAAGATTTTTTAACAATCTCAAGAATCAAGGATTACGGCTGTTATTAACCGATGGTTCCATGGAACGGCCTGAAACCAGGAAACGAAAATGTAGAATGTAGCCCTGTCATGCCAGCATGCTTTTAGCTGGCATGACAGAATGGTTTCTACGTTTCTTGCGTTACCTACTAGCTTCCAAACACTTCAAAATCATAGATCGAAGCCCAATGACCTGTCTGAGTTTGGGTTGCAGTCACACGAACATATCTTCCAGACTTTGTAAAATTATCCGTATAGTAACTGTTTTGTGGCGTTTGTGTATTCGCGGTGCGATCCACAGCAAGCTGCCACGTGATTCCATCGGGCGAAACTTCAATTTTATATTGCCAAACCCCATTACTTTCCCATTTCAATTTGCTGGAAGTGAGGGCGTAAGTTGCACCGAGATCCACCGTTAACCATTGACCCTGGGTTCCATTGATGGCGCACCAACGGGTATTGTTAACATCAGCATCTACCGCTTTAGCCGAGCTATAAGTACTACTAAATTGGGTACTTGCTGTGGTCGATTTATTTAATGCAAGATTCGTGTTGGTTGGCGGAGTCGTGGTGACGGTGACATTTGAAGTGCCTTTTGCGGTGGGACTTGCCACACTCGTTGCTGTCACAACATAACTACCCGTACTTAATGGCGCGGTATATAACCCAGTACTAGTAATAGCGCCGCCTGTTGCAGACCAATTCACAGAAGTATTCGCATTGTTCGTCACACTTGCGGTAAATTGTTGCGTTTGGCCTGTGGTTAACGAAACCGTTGCAGGACTTACCGTGACAACAGTACTCACAGGTTGTCCAATAATGGCAGGAATCAACGCAGATGCTTTTGGACTACCTAACCCCGTCACATAATCATAACCGGTCGTCGCAGTACATAATGTGCCACAAGACCCGTTTGTTCCTGAGACCACATCATTAAAAGTGCCGCTATAATTTGCTTTTGCGATGGAGTACAAGTTCGACAGTATATTAACAAGCTTACTGCTCGTTGCTGATTTCGCAATGGCGATTAATGAAGCCCATTGTGGTGCGCCAGCACTGGTACCCCCGATTACCATCCACCCGGAATAACCGTAACTATCATAAATAGAGAAACCGGTATTGGGGTCAGCAATGTAAGCCACGTCCGGCACGCCCCGCATGTTATTGGGGTTATTGGGTAGAGAATAATTCACTTGATAACTTGGCTCTGGTTGAAGCGCGCTGATACCACCACCGCTGCCAGTCCATGCAACTTCTGAATAGTTGTTAGCATTCGTTTGTAAAGTGGTTCCACCCACGCCAATTACATTAGGAAAAGCGGCGGGAAAATAAACACCATGTCCACTATCCATTGATGCTGCGGTGAATTCAACCCCGGATACATTAAAGATACTTCCATAACTTTGTGTGGAAGTACTTTCCAAACTACCCCAACTCATCGAAACCACATCAGGGTTATATTGTAATGCGACCGAAACGCCTCCATATAGGTTCGTTAAATAATTGTCGGCAGTTTCCACCAGAATGATTTTTGCTTTAGGAGCAATCGCATGCGCCCATTGTATATCGAGCGATATTTCGATCCCCCAGCCTGTATTTCCTGCGGGTTGTGTGCCAGAGGCATACACTTTTTTAAAGCAACCATTTGCCGTCGTACAAGGAGGTAAATTAAAATAGCTGCTGAATGTGGCTAAATCTTGTTCTGCATTGGGATTATCATAAGCGTCCACAATCGCAATGGTCGTGCCTTCCCCTTGGTTAGGAATGGCATCAAATCCATAAATATGTAGCACCGTCGCAGGCGCTAAACCGGAAGGCGCAAGAAAAGACGTATTTGGTTTAATACGATAAGGGGGTTCCGCTTTTGTAAAATCAAATTTGGGAGCTGCTGCGACCGCGAAGCTTAAAACCAGAGAAGAAATGATACTTAACTTGAATGCTTGCTTTATTTTCCTCATGAGAAACTTCCTTTTAAAGTAATATCCATAAGTAAAAAATGCTGTATAGAAATTCTTAAGTACTGAAAAACTATACGTCTCGCTATCTTATTCAATAAGTCTCATGATAGAAAGGACTGACTGCAAAATGATAGCGAAAACTTAACTGTGAAAATTGATTTGAATTCACTTGACTCTTTTTGGGTATTTCTATTTAATTGGGAATGATTCTCATTTGAGTATAAAAACGAGTAAAAAATGACCAGATTTTTCATATTTCTCATGTTAATTTTACATTCCATCGTCGTCCTCGCAAAAAACCCTGAGGATCCTTGGAAAGCGTCCGCCACATTGGTCTGTAAACAAATCACCGATGCTCTCGATTTTTATAAAAAAGGCGATATTAAACAGGCCCAAACACAAGCGATTATGGCTTATTTTAAAGGTTATGATGCAGAGATTGAGCCGGCGGTCCGTATTACGCAGGGCGGCAAGCATGTATTTGAAGTTGAACATCAATTTCGTGATTTTAAAAATGCGATGACTCCCAACCCTGATGCGAAAAAATTAACGGAAGTCACCACACGTGCAACAAAACTCTGTCAAACCATGTTTGAAGATGCGGAAAGCTTGAAACTTGCTAAAGTGAAAAAAGAAGTTTTTAAGGTGAATTAAAATGCGCAAAATATTAAGTGTTATTTTGTTATTTTTATCTTTTAATGTTTATGCAAAAGATTTTGCAGAAACTGTTAAACAAATTCAAACGGCCGGTGATGCGTTAATTAAATCCTATCAACCGGAAACAAGTTTTGACACGATGGATGGTTTTAGTAATCTTTATTTCGACTATTACGAAGGAAGCGGCATGGAAGTAGCAGTCGCGGCCCTCTCCCCGCAAAGCAATCTAAAAACAGAAAGTTTTTTCACGAAAATTATCGGTTCCGCCAATCAATCTCAGCCTAAATCCGAACTGAAAAAACATTGGAAAGAATTAAAATCAGAGCTTGAAACAGATTTAACATTATTAAAAAATGCGTCAGAAAAAAACTTTACAGAAACCATCCTTCAATCCTTTACTATTTTATTACGCGAAGGATTTGAAGCATTATTGATAGTCACGGCTTTATTAACTTATTTACGTCGCGCAGGACATGAAGATAAATCTCGAGTGATTCATGGAGGCGTCATCGTCGCTTTTATCGCAAGTGCGATTACTGCATTTTTATTCGCAACACTTTTTAAAAATGCCGGCAGTCATCGTGAAGCGATGGAAGGGATCGTCATGCTTTTTGCGGCATGTGTCATGTTTTACGTGAGTTATTGGTTATTTGCAAAACGTGAATCAGAAAAATGGCAGCAATTCATTAAACAAAAAATGTCGAACGCATTATCGAAAGGCAGTTTATTTGCACTGGGATTAACGGCTTTTTTAGCAGTGTTTAGAGAAGGTGCTGAAACCATTTTATTTTATCAAGCGCTTTTTGTTGGTAATAAAACGCAATCCGGCGCGATTATCCTTGGATTTATTCTTGCAACCGTCGCTTTGATCGCCATTTATCGTGTCATGAAAAATGCATCTAAAAAAATTCCTTATCGATTATTTTTTACTGTCACCGCACTTTTCTTATATTACATGGCTTTTTATTTTATCGGTGGCGGTATTTTAGAATTACAAACTGCCGGGTGGATTCACGCCTCCCCTATTCCAGGATTTCCGCAAATTTCTTGGTTAGGCATTTTCCCCAATTGGCAAAATGTCGGCGTACAAGCGATCTTCTTAATTCTGAGTGTCGGCGCCTACACGATTTGGAAAATTCGAGAAAAGCGAGCGATCCCATAAATGTCGAGCGCGAATGAAAAACTAAAAAAAATTCCCGTTTATTTAAAAAAAAATAATCTTCCTTTGCCTCGTAATTATTTTACGGTTCTGATTGAAAAGTTTTTTTATCGGCATAAAGATAAATTAGTTTTTATTCATATTGCGATGTTTATTGGATTTTTAATGTTAACTATCCTGCCAGTGTTTTTACCCATTCCCGCAGAATCCAGCACCATTTTCAATAATTTTACGTTATTTTCGCAATTTTTATTATGGGGTATTTGGTTCCCCTTCGTTTTTGCGTCAGTCATTTTTACTGGACGAAGTTGGTGTGGGATTCTTTGTCCCATGGGTGCTGCATCGGAATGGGTGAATAAAATTGGCCTGCAGCGCAAAATCCCCGATTGGTTACGATGGGAAGGAACGCCTATTATAAGTTTTTTATTCGTCACCATTTGGGGACAAACGATTGATGTACGTGATCAAGCAGATGCGATTGTAGCATTATTCGGCGGTACTTTATTACTCGCATTATTAATCGGATTTTTTTATGGGAAAAAGAAACGTGCATGGTGTCGACATGTTTGCCCGATTGGATTATTGCTGGGAGTATTCTCAAGAATGGGTGCAGTGCAATTTGCACCGAAAGACCCGCATCCCGGTGGCGATCAATATACCGAAAAAGGTATTTGCCCCACGATGATTGCGATCAATCGAAAACAAGAATCACGGCATTGTATCCAATGTTTTCGTTGCGTGAAACCGACTTCTCCTGGCGGCTTGTTTGTGCGATTACGAAAACTTGGCGACGAAATTATTCGGATTCGTGAACATCATCCAAGTTTCGCAGAAGTGTTATTTATTTTTTTAGGCACCGGTATCGCGCTAGGTGGTTTTCTCTGGCTTATTTTGCCGGAATATCAAACCTTAAGACAAATCGTGGGCGAATGGTTCATCAACCACGAATGGTATTGGATTGGTGAAAATGGTCCGCGTTTTTTAATGAGCGTTCATCCTGAATCGCGACAAACGTATAATTGGCTAGATTTTTTTATGATTTCGGGATTTATGTTAGGTGTGATGACGATTGTGGCTTTGGTTTTGTCGGCATGCACTTTTTTAAGTGCGTGGATTGGCGGTCAAGACGTCAAAAAGAATTTCGTCGAATTAGGTTACCAATTTGCACCCGTCGCTATGCTTTCGATTATTATCGGGCTCGGGGATAAATTATTTAGTGAACTGCTACAAAATGGCGTTTCATCCGGAATGCTTGCTTCCATTAAAGCGACATTGTTTATTGGCGGCATTTTATGGAGCATTCATTTGGGTCGACAATTATTATTAAGACAAGGCGTCGTGGGAGTAAGACATTGGATTGCTTTAACTCCCGGCGTGATAGGTAGTCTTTTTATTGGTTACGCTTGGACCCCTGCAATTTTTGGAAGTTTTATTTTTTAAATGAAGAGGCTTTTATGCGATATAAAAAATATTTGGCACTCGTTTTTGTAGCATTTGCCAGTGCGAATTTGTTTGCAGCTGAAACACCCATTGGTCAACCGATCGAAAAAAATGGCATGGAAATCGGCGCGGTTTATTTGCAAGCGGTGCTGATGGATCCTGATATGCCACACAAAGCAGGTCCCGCCGATATTCATTTAGAAGCAGATATTCGTGCGCTGAAGGGAAATACCAATGGTTTTGCAGTGGGCGAATGGATTCCGGCTTTGCAAGTCGCCTATCATTTAACAAAAAAAGATAGCAGTTGGAGCGACACGGGTACCTTAATGCCGATGGTTGCAAACGACGGTCCACATTATGGTGAAAACGTTAAATTAAATGGCCCAGGAAAATATCATTTAACTTTTAGCATCAAACCACCGCCATATAATGGTTTTGTTAGACATGTTGACCGTGAAACCGGTGTCGGAAAATGGTTCGATCCTTTTTCAGTAGAGTATGATTTTGTGTACGTCGGTACGGGGAAAAAAGGTGGGTATTAGTCTATAAATCGCCCCCTAATGACAATTTCTTATTTCGCGACAGCGACTAGATACAATATAATAGCTAACTAATCCCTTTGGAGTGTTGTTAATGTACTTAAAAAAAATTTTATTATTGCTCGCCGTTTGTTACACCCACCTCGCTTTTGCTGAAGTTGTTATTTTCAATAAAAGTTCGCAATATGACATGGATGTGACATATAATTTTTGCACGATGGATGATAACTTTCAGACTTCATGCTTACCCTCAGAAACTGTCATCATTCCCCATGGTGAGAGAAATCAGGATGGCCTTGTAGCAATTACCCCGCCACCAACTGATGCCCTATTTCAATATATGAATATAAAATCTGCGACAGAAAGAACTAAATCCGGTCAAATATTCGCGCAAGGGAATTATGCATTATCAGAAACCGAGAGTTATTGTGAAGCTGCCACTATAACGTATACATGGGATGATTTTAATAACAAAAAAGCTAACCAGTATACCCTTAGCAGGGTGATTACATTAGACGATCATTCACTTTCTAGGATTTCATGTCGTGAAGAAACTTCTAATGTTGCAAGAATTAATTAACAATAATTATCGTCATTGCGAGCGAAGCGTGGCAATCCAAGCGGCTTTATGGATTGCCACGGAGCAATGCGACTCGCAATGACTATAAATCTCGCGCACGATTCCTTCTCGCCTCTTTTGGATCAATCTCTAGTTCACGATAAATTTCAATACGATCATTGGGGTGAACAAAATCAGATAAATTTTTCGGGTGACTAAATATACCAACTTTATTTTTATTTAAATCAATTTCGGGAAAGATTTGCAAAATTCCTGAAATCAGAATCGCATCCCGAATCGTTGTGCCTCTCGGCACTTTTAACGAAATAATTCGTTGTTCATTTTGAGTCGCGAATGCGACTTCGATATCAATCTCTTGTTTCTGAACCATAAATTTCTACTGCACGTTTACTAAAAAGTTCAACTAAGGAATTTGCCATTTTATGAAAAATAGGCTGAAAAAGTTTATCTAAAAAATGTCCGGTGAATTCAAATTCTAACAATAAATCAATTTTACAACCTGAATCACCCAACGAAATAAAGCTCCAAATTCCCTCTAAATGTCGAAAAGGTCCATGTACCAGAGAAATATCAATGCGTTCATAAGGCGTCCGTTGGTTACGCGTAGTAAAACTTTTTCGCATATGCGACCATTGCAAATCTAAGGTTGCTTCAACCGTTGTTTCATCGCGATGCAAGATAGTGCTTTTTTCACACCACGGCAAAAAACGTGGATAATCCTCGATTTTATCCACTAATTCGAACATTTGCCGTGACGTGTAAGGTAAAATCGCACTGCGTTTTATCGTTGTCATACCCATTTTAATTATGTCATTTGCAGAGAAAGTTCTGATTTTTCCTCAGGTTCCCGAGAAGGTTTTAATAAATCTTCGACTTCTTTTTTAAAATTTTTAATGAGTGATTCACGTTCTGCTTGATCCGCTTCATCTCCCATCCAATAAGGAGTCGCAGAGAGTAAATCATTTGCAGGTCCGGTTAATTTTAGCAAATCTTCTTGCCATTTGTCATCCTTCGATTTTTCCATCGAAGTTAATAAATTAATAATATGTTTAACGCGTTCTGGTGGGCCACTCAACATGGCTTTCATCCATGGTTCATTTTTTAATAATTTATCCTTATATTCCAATAAATTTTTATAACTTTGCAATTGTATAATTTGTTTTTTGATTAACAAATCTTGTTCCCGTTTTTGTTTAATTAAATCATTTTTTTTCGATTGATTAATTAACCATTGATTTTCTTTTTCAAAACATTCTTTAATCGCATCGGGATGTTCTTTTAAATATTTTCTTGTTTCTTCTACGAGAAGAATGGCAGTGACAATATTACCTTCCGCAAGATTAATATGCGGTCGATTGTGAGAAATAATCGCGACAGCGGTATCGACTAATTCCTTGTTAGTACCGACGCGACTTGAAGTAGTTTTCATGATGAGATTATTAATTTGTGTGACAGAAAGTTCATTACATTGTTTATCTTCCATTTTTAATTCTTCGATTAATCCGGGAAATGTGCCGTTTTTATCAAGGAGAGATAGCGGATTTTCGAGGGGTCGCAATTTACCAAAATCACGATACAAACAAGTTATATTTTCATTTTTAGAATCACTTAGGTATACATAAGCATTTTTATCACATTTATTTTCCTCCATTATTTTTTTGACCGCATCTTTTTTAATGATAAATTCTCCGTCTTTGATAACAAATTCTTCTTCCATCAAACGAACAAAATAAGACGGCGCATTTTGAAATTTTGGTAAATCAAAAGTGCCAATGGTTGCAGAAACAATCATCGGACTTCGAGAACGTCCCGCTTTACAATGCACGAGCGCTGCTTTTTTAAATTCTTCTCGGTACGTTTGAATTGTAATAATATCATTAATCGTTTTTTCCAAATTGACCGCGGACGTAAAATCTTTAATATCTAATAATAAATGACGAATATTTTTTTCTTCCCACTCTTTACTTCGGATAGGGTCTAATCGATTTCCAAAAAAAAGAGGGAGAATAGGCTCATTAATTTCAAAATCTTCTGTCGCACTCACCACCAACCCAATCGCTTGATCTTGATATTTGTCCTGCTTTTCTTGAGAGAAAGAATTTAAACTTTTTTCTTCTTGACTAAAAGGTACTTTAGAAACATATAAATTAGTTGCAACGCGGCTCCACTTATCCCATCCAAGCAACATCGTTGGAATAAGAGAAATTGCATGAATACCCCTGCGAATATAATGCCACATAATAATGTCCTTATTTATCCTTGAAGTTTTTATTCTACCTATTTTTACAATATTCACACTATTATTTTCGTCCGAAGAATATTATACTGCGCGACATGAATCAGAAATCAAAAAATGACACAACCATTGCCGTCAATCGAAAAGCCCATCACGAATACTCCATTGAGGAATATTTTGAGGCCGGGCTCGCGCTCGAAGGTTGGGAAGTTAAAAGCCTACGCGCCGGAAAAGTCCAACTCGATCAGGGTTATATCCTTTTAAAAAATAACGAAGCTTGGCTGATCGGCGCCCAAATGACGCCATTGTTAACGGCATCCACTCACATTCATCCTGATCCACAACGCACTCGCAAGCTATTATTAAATGCAAGTGAGCTCAGCAAATTAATTGGAAGTGTAGAACGCAAAGGTTATACCTTAATTCCTCTTAAACTGTATTGGAAAAATAATCGGGTGAAATTGAATATTGGCCTTGCTAAGGGTAAAAAGCTCTACGATAAGCGCGCGACCGAAAAAGAACGCGATTGGCAAAGAGACAAGCAACGACTTTTAAAAAAACGTTAGTATGATTCAAAAAAAATTGTTGAATTATCAATGGGATTTATTTAACATCTCATGCCAAATATAAAGTATAATTCAAGATGGGGGCGACCTGGTTTCGACGTGGGTTGCGAACCCTGAGGGGCATGTCGAGGCTGTAACACAACCTCGTAAAAAACTGTTACAAAACAAATAGTTGCCAAAAACGACAACTTTTTCGCTGTTGCTGATGAAGAGTTAGCAGTAGCCGCTTAATAACCGGCCAGCGACCTTCCACCGATTGTGCTTGTACGATCGGGGCTTGTTTCCACAAAAGCTTGGGGGGTCATAGCATACAAGCTCGTAGCGAAATCTGCCCGAGATAAGCTACTAAATTTTAGGGCTCGTCACTGCTTCAACGTGCTGATCCGTGGAACGGTGGTTAAACACAAAAGATTATGCTAAACATGTAGATCCAACGGCAGAGAGCTTGCGGACGCGGGTTCAATTCCCGCCGCCTCCACCAACAACCTTTTATAGCTCATCTACGTCAAAATTCTTTGACTGATTATCCGTTAATTAAGGAAAACCCACTTTCCTTAATTAGTATCAACTTTTACTTAAAGATGTTTATCAACCAACTGAATTAATTAAGGAAAATGAACTTTCTTAATTAATGGCAAACTTCACTCTTGATCATATACTTGTATATAATAACTAAATTTACCAATTAAGAGAGAGAAGCTATGTGGACCCAAACTCACAGCAAAATTTATCAAGGTATTAAATAAAAAGATTATAAACCCTATTGCTATTTATAGTAGAAATAGTAGTATTGCAACCATATTTATATTATTAATAAGTATAAATTACATAATATTCAATAAGTTAAGACACAAGTAAGTTGTACGAAAATTGCATAAATGTTGGTGAAAAACTGTAAAATATACGTTATAATAGACGTAGAGGTGATTGAAAATGTCTGCTATTCAAAAAAAAATATTAGAAACAGTTCCAACGCATGATTACTTGCATCTTCTTGAAGGAAATACGGCTAAAAATGTCGTAGATTTTTTGCATTTATCTAGAAATGATGTATCAAAAGCAATGGGAGTCGAAAAAAACTCTGTTAGATACGATAGTCATATGCCAATTGAATTAAAGCAACGTCTGTATGAGATTGCAAATATTTGTGAGCTAATGGCAGGTTATTTTAACGGAGATATAAAAAAAACAGAGCTATGGTTTAATATAAAAAATCCTGCGCTTGGGGGAGTCTCTCCTAGAGATATGATTCGTTTTGGGCGTTATAAAAA
>JABDEN010000054.1 GCA_013287025.1 Gammaproteobacteria bacterium
TTTTGTAAAGCGATAGTAAAGCCGCTTTTTTTGTTTTTCGTTTTACTATTTTGAAGAAGATTTATAATTTTTGTAATCTGTTCATTTCTATTATCTTGATCGCAACATTTTAAGATATCAAGTTCGACCCTTAATGCAACCAATAATTTTTTTGCCTCAGGTTGATGGTGCTTAGTCAGTGCATAAATTCCTGTTTTATTCGCATAGTTTTCTAATGAAGAAAGAATATCGATAGTTTTTTGAATGTCATCAAACAATTGGTTCTTTGTCATTTTCTTATCAATTGGAATGAAATGTAATTGATTTTGGCGATATTGTTCTATAATAGATTTAATGCAAAAATTTGGAGTTAATAATTTATTATATAATTGTCTATTCGTAATCGGATCAGTTGAATTTCCCTTGTTAAACCATTCCTCAATAGCGCTACGTTCATAAGTTTGTCCCAGCACTGTGGTTACGGGATCTGTCATGATTTCGCCGTAAATGGGGCAAAGAATATATTCTAGTAATTTATCATCGTCATCGCTTAAGTTCTTTTTATCATTTGATGTTGTGGCAAGCACAATAACTTTATTTTCAGAAGGGGAGGTCTTTAATTCAGGTGCTTGTTGCGATATAGCACTTACCATTTTATTTTCAGATAATTCATTGGTGCTTCTATCATTTAATTCCAGGGGAATAGAGGATTCTGAAGGAATTCCAGTATGTTTATTATCTATAAATATTGACTTTTCTTCATTGATTATATCTTTAGATTCCAATCTTAAAAAAGGGTTTTTAGTTTCTATCGCTGAATTTTTTAAATCTGATCTAACAAGAGACATGAATGCTCTCGAAGGTAGTTCAAGTGGAGGAGTAAAGAATAGCATACTAGAAAATTGTGCATCGTTTCTTATAGATTTAGAATCTAATTCCGGTGGCATAAATTCAATTTTATTTTCTGGTTCTTCGAGGGATTGATCTTGTGGAACAGTTTTGGAGGGTTTATTATCTGGCGTGTTAAAATATTGTAATAACTTATAAAGCCCAAAAATTGAAATTCCAGCTACACCTGCAATTATTATTGTATCCGAACGATTAGAACTCATTTTTCATTACTCTTATTATTGTTATTTATTGATGACAATGTTACATAACATTCATGAAGTTTTGCAACTTGTTTTTTTAAATTGGTTAAATCACCATGGTTTTCAACAATATCATTTGCTAAAGCTAAACGATGTTGGCGAGAAACTTGAGTACGCATAACTTTTTCGATTTCTTCTTTTGTTAAATTATCTCGAATTTTGGCGCGTTCAATTTGTTGTTTTTCAGTTGCATCAACGACTAATACACGCTGTAAAATAGGATTAGGATCGGTTTCAAATAATAATGGAATGACAACGATGCAATAGGGTGAAGTAACGCTTTCAATTTTTTGTTTCATTTTTTTTAAGATAAGTGGATGCAAAAGTTTTTCAAGCCAAATACGTTGTTCATTTTCATGAAATACAATTGCCCGCAATTTTGCGCGATTTAATTTTTTATCAGGCAGTAAAATGGTTTCGCCGAATCTATCCACTAATTGTTGTAGCGTGCATTCATCAATCACCTCACGTGCAAGTTCATCAGTGTCGATGATGTTAATGCCTTTTTCTGCAAACAATTTTGCGACTGTGGATTTTCCACTTCCAATCCCACCTGTGAGTCCTATAACGTACATAATAATCACATCATTGCAAATCGAGAAAGATAAATAAGTAAAATTTCCTTACCCCAAATAAGACTAATCCAACCTGCAATGGCAAGATATGGGCCGAAAGGTAATGGAACACTTCTAAAGTCTCTTTTAATAGCCATATGAGTTAAACCAAAAATAACTCCGATGACAGAGGCGATTAAAATAATGCTAGGCAATTGTTGCCAGCCAAGAAATGCACCGAGTGCTGCTAAAAATTTATAATCCCCTTGACCCATTCCAACTTTGCCAGTACATAATTTAAAAAGTGCTTGCGTGATAGCAAAAACGAGGTAGCCTGCGATGGCACCGATGATGGCATCGTGCGTGTTGGTAAAAATATTGAAAATGCTTAAAAATAATCCTGTCCACAATAATGTAAAAGTTAATTGGTCTGGCAAGATATGAAAATCTAAATCGATAAATGTTAAACCCATTATTATCCAGGTAAATATAAGCGCGCCCACTGTTTGCCATGAAAACCCAAACCGCCATGCGACATATACAGATGCCACACAGCAAAGAAATTCAACGACAAAATATCTTAGGGGAATTTTAGCGTGGCAATACGCACATTTTCCATTTAATACTAAGAAACTTAATACAGGAATATTGTGCCAGGGCTTTAAGCTTTTTTTACAATGCGTGCAATGAGAAAGAGGAAGAAAAAGATTGAGTTTTTCCGTATCTGACGCGTGAGAATTTAATCCTAAATAGGTGCGACACTCTTGATTCCATTCATCCTGGATCATTCGGGGTAAACGATAAATGAGTACATTTAAAAAACTGCCGATTAATAATGATAAAGCAGCAATAATTACGAGAAAAACATTTGGATTAGTTTCAAGAAAATTTATCATGTCCATTATAGCGCTGTTCCTAGTTTAAAGATTGGTAAATACATCGCAATAACTAATCCACCGATTAAAACACCAAGTACCACCATAATCAAGGGTTCTAATATCTGACCTAGGTTGGATACAAAATGATCAATATCGGATTCATATAATTCTAACATTTTTTCGAGCATTTTTTCTAAACTTCCTGATTCTTCTCCAATTTTAATCATTTGTACGCATAAAATAGGGAAGTGTGGAATTTGTTGCATGGCGTAATGAAGAGGGTGCCCGATAATAATTTCTTGTTGAATTTTTTCAGTCGCTTTTTTATAAGTTAAACAACTCGAGGCCAATGCAGTGAATTTAAGCGCATCTAATATGGGAATGCCGGCTATTAAAGTCATCATTAAATTTCTGATAAAATTTATCAATTTGATTTTTTGAAAAATAGAAAGTTTTAGATAAAAAGATTCTAGTTTCATTTGGAATTGTATAGAATTTTTTAATATATCCCAAAATAAAAAAATCCCAAATGGCGGAATCATTAATATTAAACCGTAATGACAAAGCCAATGAGAGAAATTGATTACACATTGCGTCAATAAAGGTAAAGATTTATTCATTTCATGAAATAATTCTTCGAACTTTGGAACGACAAAAATAAGCATGATTATACTGACGCATGTCGCGATGATGGACACGATAATAGGATAAAATAAGGCTTGTTTAATTTTTTTATGAAGCAATAATTTTTTTTCTTTAAAGGCTGCAATTCTTGTGAGCATCGTAGGAAAAGTACCGGATTGAATTCCGACTTGTAATAATTCTCTCGTTAATGAATCAATATATTGTGGGTATTTTTTAAGTGACTCTGAAAATGATATGCCATTCGAAATGTCGATTTCGAGATGATGTATGATCTGTTGTAATATAAGATTATTTTGGGTTCGTTTTAATATTTCGCAACTTTGTAAAATAGCAACGCCGGAGTGAATTAATGTAGCAAGTTGACGAAAAAAAATTGCAATTTCTAGCATGGATGGTTTACGAAAATTTTTTGAAAAAAAAGATGAATATTTTTTTTTAATATAATTGACGGAAATGACATTTTGTTTTTTTAATTGATATTTGACTTGTTCAATATCTGCAGAAAGTATATTACCCGAAATAATTTCACCTTTTTGATTTAATCCAGACCATTGAAAAATATGTTGTTTCATGAATGTAATACTCTTTTGATTTCGGAAAGACTCGTTTGCCCCATTCGCAATTTCTCACGCGCCGATTGTTGTAATGTGTCACGTATGTTAGATTTTAATTGATGTCGATTTGCTAAATGTTCTAATATATCTTCTGTCATAGATAGGCATTCATATACGCCTATTCGACCTTTATAACCATCAAGACATTCATCACATGAATCTGCATCGAATAATTCAGGTTGAACGAGATTGGGTTTTTTGCAATTTTCGCATAATTTTCTTAATAATCGTTGTCCAAGAATTAATGAAACTGCATGTTCAATATAATAGTGCGAAATCCCAAGTGAACATAGTCGTCCTATAGCATCCATCGCACTATTCGTATGTAAGGTTGCAAAAACGAGATGCCCGGTGTTAGCGGCTTGTACGGCAATTTCTGCGGTTTCTTTATCTCGAATTTCGCCAATCATAATAATATCAGGATCTTGACGTAACAATGCGCGCAACACATTCGGAAAATCTAAACCAATTTTAGGATTGATATTCACCTGATTAATACCATTCAATTGCATTTCAATAGGATCTTCCGCAGTAGCAATATTTATTTCAGACGTGTTTCGATATTGCAATGCAGAATAAAGTGTCACTGTTTTTCCAGAACCGGTTGGACCTGTCACTAATATTAATCCGTGCGAGTGCGAAATGTTATGCATAAAAATGCTATGTTGAGAAGGTAAAAAACCAAGTTCTTCAATATTTAATGATATTTTGCTTGAATCTAATAAACGTAAAACAATTTTTTCTCCAAAAAAAGTTGGACATGAACTCATGCGAATATCAATGCCAAATAATTGAAATCTTCCATCTTGAGGTAATCGTTTTTCAGTCATATCCAGTTGTGCTAATACTTTTAAACGTGCGATAAAACGTGACGCAAGGGAAGTTGCTATATTTTGTTTTTCACGCAAAATGCCATCACATCGATAGCGAATACGATATAAATCCCGAAATGGTTCAATATGTATATCAGAAACAAAAAGAAGAATTGCTTCCTGAATAATTTGATTGACTATTTGAATGATTGATTCATCTAAATCATCATGATGCGAATTTGCTTTTTGCATGACTTATTCCAATCTTAAAAATTTTCAGTAATTGCATAAACCCGCATCAATACATGTTCCGCTAATATTCCAATGACTGCCATTCTCATCAGGCGTTAAAATATAAGTGACTTCATGTAGGATTTTGGTGGCGACCGCTTGAATAATTCCACTTATGACTTTAATGCTCGCCATATTTTTTGTGGATTTTGGTTCTTCAGGAATGCCATTCAATCCATTTGATAAATCGGCCGCAGGTATTCCTTGTTGTAAAGCTAGTGCAACTGCTGTTTTAAATACTTCTGTCGCCGTGACAATTTCTGCAAAACGAGCACGCTCGGTATACGATTGATAAGAGGGAATTGCAATAGCTGATAAAATTCCGATGATGACAACGACAATCATTAATTCAATTAATGAAAATCCAAATATGTTTTTCATGTGTTACTCCAATGTAAATAATTTTATAAAAGTTTGAAATTAAAAAGGAAATTTTTGAATAATAGGAGGGGGATAAATCAGAATGGATTTATTTATATCTTTTTTTCAAAACGAATGCAAATAAAAATTTATAAAAATTAAAAAATATTTTTTAAAATTTATAAATCCTTAGGATACTGCGCCAATAATTTCGCGGCCTCAGCTTGCGAAAACGGCACTTTATAAGAAGTTTCAGTGCAATTAGTTTCGATTGCATTTTGTTTTTTTGAAAAGTGGTCAACGAATGATGCGCACACGAGATCGCCCCAGACATTCGTCATGGTGCGGAAACGATCGAGAATTCTGTCAAAAGGAAGTAATAAAGCGATCGCCGATGTCGGAACGTTTACACTTCGTAATACCATTACCATCGTCACTAAACCACCTTCTGGAATACCCGTCGCTCCCATTCCTGCCATGATAGATGCAACAAAAATGCCGACTTGTGCCATGATAGATAAATCCATTCCTAAAATCTGACAGAAAAATACAGTAGAAACGGCTTCATACATTGCGGTACCCGCAAGATTGATTGTTGTTGCAAATGGTAAAACAAAACGTGCGACTTCATCACTGGTTTCTTGTTTTTTTGCTGCAATGAGTGCAACAGGAAGTGTTGCAATCGAGCTTGATGTTACGAATGCAGTCAGCATAGCGGGCGATGCATGACGCGCAAATTCTTTGGCTTTTTTACGCATCACAAATTTGACTAAGCCAAGTTGCCACAGAATTTGTAAAACCAATCCAAACAGGAAAACTAAGATAAAAAGCGACATACCACTAATGCTTTGCATCAGGCGATCTTGCATGCTTGCCTCAGCAATTGCCGCGCCTAATAAAGAAAATAATCCAAGCGGTGTTAAAAACATTAACCAAATAATCATTTTCACGAAAATATTTCGGAGTGCTGCAAAAAATTGAATAACGGGTTTAGCAGTTTCACCAACAGAAATACAAGCAATAGAAAATGCAATGCTAAAGATGACAATAGACATAATTTCAAATTTAGCCGCGGCAGCAATAATATTGGGTGGGAAAAGTGTTAATAAAAAATCGGTAAACAAAACGGGTTTTAGATGTTCGGGTGAAGAATTCGCGAGAATTAACTCAGCAGGCATTCCTATACCTGGCTTAATAATATTTAATAAAAGTAATCCGATGACGACTGCAAAACCCACACTTAATATGACATAACCAATGGCGTATACGCCGATAGATCCAAGTTTTTTAAAGTTTCCGATAGAGGTAATGGCGCTGACTAAGGCTGAAAAAATTAAGGGGAGGGCAATTAATTTTAATAAGTTGATGAAAACTTTTCCGATCCAGTTCATTGAAATCATGGCTTCTGGAAAATATAGTCCCCCCATAATTGCGAGAAAAATACTTGCCATTATTAACCAAAACATATTTTTTTGCATGCTATCAACCTTCAAAGAAAAGTCTACGGTCCATTTACAATTCTACTAGGATGGCCACAAAACCTTGATTTTCTGCGATCCGCTACTCACATACTGACAACGTATGCTCCGTTGCGGTTCTCAAAAATCAATCTTTTTTGACGCATCCTAGCGAACTGTAAAATGGACCTTGGGTTCTAGCTTCTTTTCCTTGAAGCAATTCTGGTTACCAATTTTACAACATAATATAATATAATCAAATTATATCGATTTAAGATTAAGGGAGTCTGAAGTGAATAATCTCTCTTCAATTCGTAGACAACGTATTGAAAAAAAAGATATTTTTATTTCTTGTGTGGTACCGGTTTATAACGAAGAAACAAATATTCCAGTTTTTATTAGAGACTTACATGGTTTTTTGAAAAGTGTAACGAACCAATTTGAAATTATTGTCGTAGATGACGGAAGTCGTGATCAAACTTTGCATCATATTCGCACGTTACCGCCTGATTTTAAAGTAAAATTACTGGGCTTTTCTCGTAATTTCGGCAAAGAAATTGCACTAACAGCCGGTATCGACCATTGCAGTGGAGAAGTCATTGCGCTGATAGACGCTGATTTTCAGCATCCTATTGAAATGATAAAGGTTTTTTTAGATCAATGGGGCGAAGGGTACGATATGATCTACGGGGTTCGAAAAAATCGTGATAATGAATCCCGCGCAAAGCGTAATTTCGCACGGATTTTTTATTGGTTGATGGGAAAAATCACTAAAATTAATATTCCTAATAATGCAGGTGATTTTCGACTCATGGATAGGAAAGTCGTAGATAGCCTCAAAACTTTTCATGAGCGCACGCGCTTTATGAAGGGTTTGTTTGCCTATGTCGGTTTTAAAAGTATCGCGATTCCCTACGATGTGAGGGATCGCGCGTCGGGTAAAAGTAGTTTGGGTTTCTCTCGTTTAGCTGAGCTTGCGATTACCGGGATTACATCGTTTTCGGATGCACCATTGCGCGTATGGGGTTTCATGGGATTTATTATCTCAGTCATTTCTTTGATTTATGCAATCTATATTATGACGATGACTTTTATCTTTGGAACAGACCTCCCTGGTTTTCCAACGCTAGTTGTTGCGATTATCTTTTTCGGTGGTATTCAGTTAATGTCGATAGGAATTTTGGGTGAATATATTGCGAGAATATTCACCGAAGTGAAACAACGACCCAATTACATTATTGAGACGAAAGAGGGTTTTGACAAATAATTGCTAAAATATAATTTTAGGTTTTAACAATTTGATTTTTCGCTTCATGAAATTTTTGTAACACTGCCTCTGAAGGTGGAGTAGTAAATTTGCTGACAATAACAATGGCGAGGGACGAGAAAATAAATCCTGGAACAATTTCATAAATTTCAAACCAATTATATTGTCGCCAAATAAGAACGGTTAATGCGCCAATGATGAGTCCTGCAAGCGCGCCTTTCTCTGTCATGCGTGGCCATAACAAAGAGAAAATAATAATGGGTCCAAATGCATCTCCAAAGCCCGCCCATGCATAACTCACAAGATCAAGTACGCCACTATTTGGATTTCTTGCGAGAAGAATTGCAATGCATGCAACAGCGAAAACCATGAGACGTCCCACAAAAACTAATTCTTTTTGCGAGGCATTTTTGCGGAAAAAAGTTTTATAAATATCTTCTGTGAGTGCGCTTGAGCACATCAGTAATTGGCAAGACAACGTACTCATAATAGCAGCGAGTATGGCTGCTAATAAAAATCCCGCAATCCATGGATTAAATAAGAATTTTGCAGTTTCGATAAAAACATTTTCTGGATTTTCATTCACCGCTCCTGCAAGATCAGGATGTAAAGCAAAATAAGCAATACCAAAAAATCCTACGGAAATTGCGCCCAGCAAACAGAAGATCATCCAGGAAATGCTAATGCGTCTTGCACCTGGAATATTTTCAGGTGTCGTCGTCGCCATAAAACGCACCAAAATGTGTGGTTGACCAAAATAACCGAGTCCCCATGCAATTAAAGAAACTATTCCAATCAAGTTTAAATTTGCAAAAAGCGATGTGTGTTGAGGTTTAATTTGATTAATAACATCCATGCTTGGCGTAATTCCACCATTGTAATAGATAATAAAAAGTGGAGTGAAGATCAACGCAGTAATCATTAACGATGCTTGAATGGTATCCGTCCAGCTGACTGCTAAAAATCCGCCAATAAAAACGTATGCGATAGTCGCGAAAGTTCCGATGTAAATAGCAGTGCTATAATCGATATTAAAAACATTTTGGAATAAGCGAGCACTCGCAACAACGCCAGAGGAGCAATAAATTGTAAAGAAAATTAAAATGATGGAAGCGGCAGAAATTCGCAAATAATGTTTTTTATCTTCAAAACGATTAGCTAAATATTCAGGGATAGTGAGTGCATTACCAAATTTTTCAGTAAATAATCGTAATCTTGCTGCAACAAATTTCCAATTACACCATGCACCAATAACAAGACCAATGGCAATCCAAGAACCTGATAATCCTGAAAGATAAATTAAACCCGGAAGGCCCATGAGTAACCAACCACTCATGTCTGATGCGCCGGCCGCAAGTGCAGTCACCACTTTTCCTAACCTTCTTCCGCCAAGAATATAATCTGATAAATTACGTGTAGAATAATAACCGAGCCATCCAATAAAAAGCATTGATAAAATATAAAGGATGAACATTAAGATCATTGGATTTTGCATAAACAATCCCTACGAAAAAAGTTTTAGCTAGTATAGCTCGAAATCAGTTATTTTCCCAAGGCTTATTGCTAATAATCATTAACTTTGCATGTTCGATCGAAGCGGGTCCTACATAATAAGCTGTGTTTTCCGCATGCTTTTGTAAATGATCTCGAAAATGTGGAAGCATGTCTTTTTGTAAAAAAATAAAAATTCGTTTATCGCTTTTATAACGCTCCCAAAAAGCAGGCTCTTCAATTAACCATTCGGTGGTATCTTGATAAGGCATGTTATACCACAATTCTCTTTGCCAATTATCATATTGTGGAATATCAGCAGCATGCCAATCCGCAACAATCGTAATGCGTCTTTCTAGATAAATAGGTAAATCCTGATAATATCGATACCAAGTCACAATTTCATCTGTCGGTTGTAAAGATGATTTAATAAAAGTAGTAAGCGATTTACTCGATTTTTCGTTGAATAAAGGTGCGCTATGGATCAATGTTAATAAAAAAATAAATGAAACAAGAGACATGCAATAAAAAATAGATGACAAAGATTTTTTTCGTAAAAAATAAATGACGAAGGTGGCGAATGCCAACATTCCCGATATAAAAATAATAGGACATGTAAATTTAGCATCTATGTTAAATTGTGAAATAAAGGGCAGGGAAATTAAACTACATGACATTAATCCACAAAAAATCATTAAGGCAACAACGGTTTTTTGTGTAGCGGTATTCCAATAAATATCAAAATAACGCCCCATTAATATCGCAATACTTGGAAGAATAGGGAGGATATAGCCGATAGTTTTAGATTTTGGAATAGAAAAAAATATAAAAATTAATGCAAGCCATAATAATAAAAATAGTTCTACTCGATATTTTTGTCGATTTTGCCAAACAAGTTGCAGGTTTTTTATGAGAGATTGAAATAAAAATATAGTCCATGGTACGGATCCTGCAAGAACCAGAGGAATGTAAAACCAAACACCGGTTTTATTATTAAAATCTGCTTTGGTGAGAAATCGAGAAAATTGTTGTGTCACAAAAAAGAAATCAAAAAATTGTGGATTCGCTTTTTGCACCAGATAATACCAGGGCATCGTGATCACAAAGAATAATGTGAGTCCGAGAAAAAGACGCATTTTAGTGAGAATTCGGAATCGATTTAAAATAAGAATCCAAGCGCCAATAATCATAATAGGAAAAATAATACCAATTAAACCTTTGGTAAGCGTTGCGAGTGCTGCAAAAAAATAGGAAAGCAATAGAAAATTAGTTCGATTTTTTGAAGTGCTTTCGATACCAATGATAAAAAATAAAAGTGATGCACTTATCCACACTGCGACTTCTAAGTCTAAATTTGCATAATGAGAAGCGCCATAATACATTGGATGCAGGGCTAAAATAATACTCGCAATTAATCCAGTTTTTCGATTAAAAAGAAGGTGTCCCGCAACATACGTAACAAGACATCCAAAGATGCCAATGAGGACAGGCCAAAATCGCAATGCCCATTCCGTTAATCCAAACATTGAAATGGCGGAGGCTTGTAGCCAATAATATAAAATAGGTTTATCGAAAAAACCGACCCCGTTTAAGCGTGGCGTAATAAAGTCGTTTGTTGCGATCATTTCTCTCGCAACTTCTGAGTAACGGCCTTCGTCGGGGGTAAAAAGTGGGTAGGAACCCATCCAAAGTAAGTAAAAAGCGCCAATGAAAAGAAAAAGAAATAAAAGGTCTACCCTTAAACTTTTGATTGATATTGGAAGATGTTTTTCGTAGATTAACACTGCATGTCTCGAAAGGTTCTTGTCGATGAAACGATTTAATTGGTGTCGCGAAATATTTAAAAGTTTCCGTCATTCCCGCGAAGGCGGGAATCTATTAGGATGGATTCCCGCCTTCGCGGGAATGACAAAGAACGAGAAAGTCATTCCGCAACACCGACGAATTATTTTATGCGCAGATGATTATGGTCAAAATGAAGCAATTTCTCAAGCAATTATTGAACTTTTAACTAAAAAAAGTTTAACTGCCGTCAGTTGTCTTGTTTCATCAAAATATTGGCCATCTCATGCAAATTCGATAAAACCATATATTAATCAAGCAGATATTGGGTTGCATTTTAATTTAACTTATGAAAAGCCTTATTCTTTAGCCCAACTCCTATGGCGTTGTTATACGAAGACTATTTCAAAAGAGTTCATTCATGGTGAATTGAACACGCAATTAGATCAATTTATAGCAGCCATGGGAAAGATGCCCGATTTTATCGATGGGCATCAACATGTGCATACCTTTCCTGTGGTCAGGGATGTATTATTGGATGTGTACAAAAAGCGCGGATTAGAGTGTTATGTGCGATCGACTTACAATAAAAATAGTTTAAGGCGGCTGTCATTAAAAAAATGGTTCATTCAATACCAATTAGCAAATGCTTTCAAAAAGCAGCTAATTGACAATAACATTCCACATAATTCAACATTTTCTGGTATCTATGATTTTTCAATTTTACATTATTGTGACTTATTTAAAAATTTTTTAGAAGAAACCGATGAAGGAGGATTAATCATGTGTCATCCAGGATTGAAAAATTTATCAGGAGAAAAAGATGAGATTAAAAATGCTCGGGTTCAAGAATGGACTTATTTTGTGAGTGATGCT
>JABDEN010000055.1 GCA_013287025.1 Gammaproteobacteria bacterium
GGTCGCGGGAATTTCATTATGGGTGACTTTCACATTTCATAATCGTTTGATGTTGCTCGGCACTGAATATCATGAAATCACCCCTGAAAATGCAGCAACCTTGCAAGAAAAACAATTGTATAACGTTGTTGAAGAATTAAAAATTGCCGCCGGTTTGCAATTCATGCCAAAAGTTTATTTGATTGATGCCGATTACATGAATGCTTTCGCGAGTGGATATAGCGAAAAATCTGCGATGGTGGCGATCACTCGAGGTCTCATCAATAAATTAAACCGCAGTGAATTACAAGCCGTCATGGCGCATGAAATGTCGCACATCCGTCGAATGGATATTAAATTAACTTTAATGGCGTCAGTGCTTGCAAACTTAATTCTCATTGTGCTTGATCTCTTTTTCTATCAAATAATTTTTAGTAGACGCAATAATAACAACGCGCGAGGCATCGCAACTATTATCATTTTATTGCGATATTTGCTTCCGATTATCAATATTTTATTGCTGTTATATCTAAGTCGCACGCGCGAATACATGGCAGATGCAGGATGTGTGGAATTATTACGAGACAATCAAGCACTCGCCTCCGCTTTATTAAAAATTAACAATGATCATCTTTCGAATCATGATCAATATAGTGCGCAGTATCAACAAACACCGCATGAAAATGTGCGACGAGAAGCTTATATTTTTGATCCTTCGCAAGCAGGAATTACACCAAGTGGATCTCTTTCAGATTTATTTTCAACACATCCTAATCTCAAAGATCGCTTAAAAGCATTAGGTTTTCAATATAATGATAAAACCTAAGACTGGCATTTTATTAACGCAAATTGGCACCCCTGATGCATTGACGGTCAAAGGTGTTCGACAATATCTCAAAAAATTTCTCTCTGATCCGCGCGTGATTGAAGTACCTCGAATGATTTGGTGGCCTATTTTACATGGGTTTATTTTACGAGTGCGGCCTAAACGTTCACTCAAACTCTACCAAGAAATTTGGACAGATGAAGGTTCTCCGTTACTCATTTATTCTGAAAATATTCGCCGAAAACTCGAAGAACAATTACAAATCCCCGTGCGACTTGGTATGCATTACAGCAATCCCTCCATTGCGGATGCGCTATCTCTACTTAAAGGTGCAAATCAAATTATTGTATTGCCGCTTTTTCCACAATATTCAGGGACGACCACTGCTTCGAGCTTTGATGCGGTTAATCACACTTTAAAAAAATGGCGAATTTATCCTGATATTCGAACTATTTCAGCCTATCACGATCATCCAGAATATATTCAAGCCATTGTCAACAGCATCCAGCACTCATGGGATAAAAATGGTAAGGGCGAACATTTGCTTTTTTCATATCACGGCATCCCTGAAAGTTATTCAAAAAAAGGCGATCCGTACGCTGGTTTATGCCAAAAAACCACTGAATTAATTGTGAAAGCACTGTCGTTAAAAAATGAAGAATGGTCGATTGCCTTCCAGTCACGCATTGGTAAAACGAAATGGGTGGAGCCTTATACCGATCAAGTATTTCATGATTTAGGTAAAAAGGGCGTATCGCATCTACAGGTGATTTGCCCGGGTTTTGCGACTGATTGTTTAGAAACCCTCGAAGAAATCAATATTCGCGGTAGAAAACAGTTTCAATCGGCAGGTGGTAAAACTTTTCACTATATTCCTGCTTTAAATGATTCAAATGCGCATATCGACATGCTCATTAATATACTTAAAAATTAATTGGTCGTCTTGTCATCCTGAACGCAGTGAAGGATCGGTGTAATTCTTCACCATAAGCTAGACGTAAACTGATCCTTCACTGCGTTCAGGATGACAAGACGACGGGTATAATATTTACTTCATCTGCCCCCTCAAGTATATTCATAAGAAAGTGTTAGGGACGACACGCATGAGAATCTTTTTTTTAATTTTTGGCATGCTTTTTTTTATATTCCCAGCATACGCAATCAATTCAGGCTGGGGCACTAATTTTACCTTTCCTGTCATCACCGCAGATCCACCAAAACTCGAAGGTTATCGTCTCTCCCTCAATTATCAACCGCCCTCTTTTATATGGGGCCACTGTACCGTTTATTTTGATGGAAGTTTCGGACATTGGGGATTAAAAGATGTGAGCGATAATCATCAACTTTATATTGTCGCACTCGCGCCTTTCTTTCGATATTATTTTGCTGAAACCAAATATATTGCACCCTATGCTGAAATCAGCCTTGGATTATCCTACCTTTCTCGCACACATCTTGATGATTATAATTTTGGAATTCATTTCGCGTTTCAAGATCAAGCCGCCATTGGCGCAAGTTTTGGTGAAGACCAACATTTTTTTGGGAGCATTGGAGCATTACATTATTCTAATGCCTCGTTATCAACACATAATCGCGGGATGTCCATTCCATTATATTTGAATGTAGGATACCGTTTTTAAGAATGGATCATGCACATAATAATTTTTACAACTGGCGCCCAGGATGGTGTCAGAGTTAAACGTACCGGAAGGAGAAAAATCGTAGGAATAGTTGTTCTATTTCGAGGTTTCTCGCCTCCGGAACGTTTAAATATGGCACCATAATGGGATGCTAGTTGTAAAAATTATTATGTGTATGATCCATAATTCCGGTAAACTTCTCTCATGCAAAAAAGAATCGCAATCAAAAATCATCTTGAAGAAATCCAACTGACGACAAGGCGTTCGATCGTCGCTTTTGTCATCATGTTGATTTTAATTAGTCTTTTAATCTTAAGACTCGCCTTTTTACAATTGATGCAACATGATTTGTATACCACGCTATCCAAAAAAAATTGGTTAGATATCGTTCCGACAGAACCGACCCGCGGATTGATTTATGACAGAAATGGCGTCTTACTTGCAGAAAACATTCCGGTTTTCAGCTTAGACGTCATTCCAAATAAAATTAAAAATTTGCCCCAAATGCTCGCCTCCATCTCGAAAATTATTCCATTAAGTGATACAGAAATTGCACAATTTCACAAAGAATTAAAGCAACATCGGCGATTTGACGAAATCCCTTTAAAATATCGTTTGTCAGAAACGGAAGTCGCTAGATTTTACGAAAATCAATATCATTTTCCTGGTGCTGTGATCAAAGCACGTCTCATTCGACATTATCCTATGGCAGGTACAGTGGGCCATATTTTAGGATACGTCGGCCGTATTAACACTGAAGATTTAGAAGATATTGACACCACCAATTACAGCGCCACTAATTATATCGGCAAACTCGGCATTGAAAAATTTTATGAAGATGAGCTGCATGGCACCGTAGGTTATGAACAAGCAGAAAACGATGCAAGCGGCCAACCCGTTCGCGTATTAAATAGCATTAAACCCATCCCGGGGAACAATCTTTATTTAACCATTGATATTAATTTACAAATTGCGGCGGAAGAAGCGTTAGCTGGAAGTCGCGGTGCAGTTGTCGCCATTCAGCCATCAACAGGACAAGTTCTCGCATTGGTCAGCGAGCCCACTTACGATCCGAATTTATTTGTGGCAGGCATCAGCAATCAAGATTTCCAAACCTTACAACAGTCGCAAGATAAACCTTTATATAATCGCGCTTTACGAGGCTTATATCCATTAGCATCTGCCATCAAACCTTTTATTGCACTTGGCGCTTTAGATACTGGCGTGACGGATACGCATTTTAGTATTTTTGACCCGGGTTGGTACCAATTACCAAATAATTCCCATCGATTTCACGATTGGAAACCAAAAGGTCACGGAAGAGTCAATCTTTCGCAAGCGATCACCGCCTCTTGCGATACTTATTTTTTCGAACTCGGGCATAAAATGGGAATTAAACGGATTGATGATATTTTAGTACGTTTTGGTTTTGGAGAATTGTCAGGTATTGATATCGGCGAAGAATTGCCAGGTGTCGTCGCCACTCCTGCCTGGAAACGTAAAACCAAAGACCTTCCCTGGTATGAGGGTGATACTATAGTTTCTGCGATTGGCCAGGGCTATATGACAGCGACGCCCATTCAATTGGGGGCCGCAACTGCAACGATTGCCAATCACGGCATTCGGTATGTACCGCATCTTTTATTAAAAGAAGTGACAGGAAAAGAAGTAGAAACAGAGCAACCTATTGCGTTAGATCCCGTCGTTCTACAAAATAATGACTACTGGAACACCGTTATTCAAGCGATGGAAGAAGTCATCACTTCTCCCCTTGGCACAGGCTATCGTTTTGGAAAAAATGTTCCCTATACGATTGCAGCAAAAACTGGTACTGGACAGCTTTTCTCAATTAAAAAACGTGATAAAAATGAAAAAGCAGCACCGCAAATGACTTTGCCTGAACACTTGCGCGATCACTCTTTCTTTATCGCTTTCGCGCCTGTCGAAAAACCCGAAATTGCCATTGCAGTGGTGGTAGAAAATAGCGTTTTAGCAGGATCCATTGCTCGAAAAGTATTGGATTATTATTTACTAGGACCACCCAAACCCGAAACACCCATAGATACTGAAGCAGGAAGTAGTAGAACATGACTTTTTCCAATCGATATCCACGTACGCTCCCTCCTACTGCGAATGTGTCGTATCGCTCGTTCTGGCAATACATCCATGTCGATATTTTATTATTGACAGGGATACTCATGTTAATTGGACTTGGCTTAGTCATTTTATATAGCGCAAGTACGAATAGAGTGGCGGTGATTGAAAATCAAGTGTTTCGTTTTGGGATTTCGTTAGTCGTCATGTTTATTTTCGCGCAAATCCCGCCGATTGTTTATCAACGTTGGGCGATATGGCTTTATATGTTAGGCGTCATATTATTAGTTGCCGTATTAATTGGCGGTCATATTGGAAAAGGTGCCGAACGTTGGCTAAATTTATGGTTCATTCGTATTCAACCCTCCGAAATGATGAAATTGGCTATACCGATGTTTTTAGCCGCTTACTTTCATAAAATTCATTTACCGCTGACATTAAAATCGATTGCAATTGCCGCCATCATTATTTTCATTCCTGTCCTATTGGCGGCAAAACAACCCGATTTTGGTACCGCCATCATCTTATTAGTCGCAGGTAGCAGTGTGTTATTACTCGCGGGTTTAAGCTGGCGTTTGATGGGAACGTTGATTACATTGGCACTCACGAGTGCCCCTTTAATATGGTATCTTTTACATGATTATCAAAGACAACGTGTTCTCACTTTTTTAAATCCAGAACACGATCCGCTCGGGGCCGGATATCACATTATTCAATCCAAAATTGCCATTGGATCTGGTGGATTTTTCGGAAAAGGATGGCTGAACGGCACACAATCGCATTTACAATTTTTACCCGAACATTCGACCGATTTTATTTTCGCAGTATGTAGCGAAGAATTTGGGTTTATGGGAAACATCATTTTAATTGCGCTATACATGTGTATCATTTTACGTGGGTTATATATTACAATGAACGCCCAGGATACATTTTCACGATTACTCGCAGGAAGCCTCACACTCACCTTTTTCGTTTCATTTTTCATTAACATGGGAATGGTAACGGGAATTTTACCAGTTGTCGGTTTACCATTACCATTGGTAAGTTATGGTGGCTCATCTATGGTTACATTGATGGCGAGTTTTGGAATCTTGATGTCCATACAAACGCATCGAAAATTATTAACGACGTAATGAGTATAAGGGTTTAAAAATGAGGATTCGTTTCATCATCATCTTGCTCAGTATTCTATTTTCTCATTCGATATTTTCGAATGAAAAAAATTTCGTGGAAAGACCAGAAGTGAAAGCCTTCATTAAGCAAATGGTTCAAAAATACGATTTTAAAGAATCTGAATTGATTGATATCTTCGACCACGTCAAAGTTCGACCCACTGTCATGAAAAGTGTAAGAGCACCATTAGAACAACGTCCGTGGTATACCTATCAAAATCTTTTTGTGAGCGAATGGCGTGTGAAAAATGGTGTAGAATTTTGGGAAAAATACGAAAAAGTATTATTGGAAGTCGAAAGAAAATATGGCGTACCTGCCAGTATTATTGTTGCAACAATAGGTATCGAAACTAAATACGGTCAACACACGGGGGATTATCCCGTGATTGATGCATTAACGAATATTGGTTTTAGCGATAGCAAACGCGCCTCTTATTTTCGATCCGAACTCGAAGAATTTTTGTTGCTCACTCGCGAACAACATTTAAATCCATTAAAAGTCATGGGTTCTTATGCCGGTGCCATTGGTCAACCGCAATTTATGCCTAGCAGTTATCGTCGTTATGCGGTGAGTTACAATGGTCACGATAAAATTGATTTATCTCATAATGAATTGGATGTTATTGCAAGCATTGCAAATTATTATAAACAAAAAGGTTGGACGACGGGTAAGCGTACTGCTATTCCCGCATCTCTCGTGACGAATAAATTTGAATTCTTTTTAGGAAATAAAAATAATATTAAAATCCTCTCGCACTCCGCATTAGCGGAATATGGTGTGCCAAGTAAATCTTATTTAAATAACAATAAACCCTATAAAATTTTAGAATTACAAAACATGTGGGGCAAAGAGTATTGGTATACTTTTTCTAATTTTGATGTCATTAAACGCTATAATTCTAGTGATTTATATGCAATGGCTGTGGTGCAGTTGAGTCATTATTTGGTGACGTTGAAGGAGATGGGTTAATAACTAATTAACCCTCTTTGAAAAAGAGGGTCGACTGACGAAGTCAGGCGGGGAGATTTATTTCAGCAACCGCGAACAAATCCCCCCGCCATGCAAAAAACGCATGTCGGCCCCCTTTTCCAAAGGGGGCTTTGCACGCCATAACGCCTGTCATGCCAGCATGCTTTTAGCTGGCATCCAAGCGGCTTCGCTAAGTGCCCAATGGATGCCTGCCAGCATGCTTAAAGGTGGCATAAAAGCATGCTGGCATGACAGGTTTTTTAAACCATCACACCTTCATTTTTCTTCTGCGGCGATTCTTCTATTTCTTGACTATTCTCCCTCTCCTTTCTCCTAATAAACCGCTCACAATAATCGATGATTTGCGAAGGGTTCAATTTTTCCAAATTCCTTTCTATGACAGGCGTCAGAAATTGAATGCCACCATTTCGATCCCACATAAACAATTCATCCAACATTTTTGGATTATCGGCAAATTTTTGTAAAACCTCTTCTGCCTTTTCATAGCGATAAGGCGTGCAACCAAATTTGGTTATCATACTTTTAATCAAAAACGGTAAAAGCGTTGCTTCATCCACTTTCGGCAAATATTGAAAATTCTCAAAGTCTGCGACTGATAGCGTTTTCGAATGGATACCATTATTATCTCGCCAGAAAGCCGTAACAAGTTTACCATCCGTTTCTGCAATAATCGTATCATTAGGAATTTCTAATGGCTCTTTTCCTTCAGGAATCGATTGAACACGCCGAAACCTTACCTGTAATCGATAAGCTAATATATAAAATAAAGTGGATTTATCCGGGTATTTTTCGATAATAGCTTTCATCTCCGTCATGAATTCTAAAACGCGTTTTTCATACTCGAAATTTTTCTTCAACGATTTACCATAAAATTCAATCCATTGTTTTTCATTTTTGATCATATCAATTAAGGTAATAAACAAACTATCTGAACAGTAATAAAAATCATTTGGTTGTGTTTTTACAATGTCATTTATCCAATATGACCGGCCCTCCCATCCTTCCCATGAGCCATAATTTTTATAGGCAAGTCTCGCAGATCGGCCGGCACCCATATCCATATCTGTTAAATTCCAAATATATTTTGACATGTCGTATCCTTTCACGGATTCATGCAGATTTCGTAAATATCGAATGATAGGCTTAATCGTAATTGCACCATTTCTCCAACAATGAAACATATCATGTCCGGAAACCTGCGACGCGTGGACTTTAGAAAGCTCGTGCGGACTTGGTGTCAAGACTAAATCCGGATGTTGTAATTCCACAGGTCTTGCTTGTTTGCTCATCCCAATAACATATTCGGTTTCATCCAATTTACGAATCAATCGCGTGGAAACTTGTCCTGCAGTAAAAAATGGATCCGTCGAATCACTACCATGCATCGCAAATTGTAAGGCATTGAATGAGGCAATGGTTGGAATAATTTTACAAACGACCGGACTTTCCGGATTATTTTCATCATAATTGGGTGAAAGTTCAACACAAGGATCTTGATCGCCAACTGCTAAAGTAGCAACTAATAATCTCGGCGTTTCGCGCTCTGTATCGATACCAGGTTTTTGTAAATAAAATTCTTTTAAATCGGGATAACAACTTAATACCTTATCAATGAACTTATCTGTTTTTTCCGTGTTATATGCCCCAATTAATGAAGTGTAATCATTTAAAAGGTTAGTTTTTTCTTCTTCACTCAAAGGCAATTTTTTAATAAATTTGCCCATGAGTTCTTGAAATTTTTCAAGTCCGCGAAGATATAATCCATGTTTTAACCCATCACAAAAAAAGACCAACTCAAATTTTCTCGAAAAATCAATGCCAAAATAGCCACGTTCATGTTTTGGCAAATATTTAAGAGAAGCTTTAAAATTATCTATTCTAAAATTTGTCGAATAACTAATAGTATCCGGGGAATAAGGCCCTTTTTCATCATAACTATATTGTTTCAATTCTGAGGTGCGTTTATCATCTTTAAAAATATCCTTTGCTTGATATAAAAAATAGGCCGTCGCCATTTCTCGTACTGTAATTCTTTTTTGACGGAGAATTTTATATAAATTACGCTCAAATTCTGGATCCTTGTAGTCCATTGCCAACCATTCGCCTGCTTTAATTTTTTTTGCATGTTCTTCTGATTTAAAGCCTGCGGGTTCTTGAATAAAACGCATGGATAAGGGATTTTTTAATGTTTCACTATATTTAATCTTGTAATCACTAGGATGTCTTTTTCGCCATTGTCTCTGAAAAATGCGCGCTGCGGTTTCTCGATAAATATTATCAAACATTTTTCTGTAGCCGGAATTTTTTTGCATTTCGTCAACAGTAACTTTTTTAAATTTGATATTTTTCTTCGAATCTTCATATTCTTTTATTTTATCTGGATCATGTTGTAATAGCGCCACAAAAGTATCACGATATCCTTCTTGATAGGAAAAATCTATTAAACGGTAAGGATCGATAGAGGAAAGCTTACATCCTTTTTTTATCAACAAATCGACGCATTCAGGAAAATTATGATGAACTGCGTAACTTAATAAATCTTCGCCATTTTTCATTTTAGTATTAATATCAGCATCATGTTTTAACAATAAATCAACAATTTTTGGATGATTTTTTTGAACAGCAATATTAAGCGCGCTTCCCAATTGACTTTTCGCATCCAATTCAGCTTTATTATTCAGCAACATTTGAATGATATCGACATGGCCTTGTTCTGCTGCAAAATGAATCGCTGTTTTATCCTCACTTGTTTTAAGTCTTGGATTAGCCTTTTGCTCTAAAAGTTTTTTTACATTCCCATGACGACCATGCAAAGATGCCGTCATTAAAGCTGTGCTGCCTCCATCACTATACATAGGCGAATTAACATTCGCTTTTCTTTCTATCATTTTTTGCAGTAAATCAACATTTGAATGGATTGACGCAAGGACTAAAGCCTTAGGATCGGTGCAGTTAGCTTTTTGTTCTATCAAATATTCCGCAATCTCACTTTGATTTTTATTTAATGCCACCATGAGAGGTGTATATTCATGAAAAGCCTCCTCAATGTTCGCACGTGCGAGCAGAAGCGTTTTTACCATCTCCATATTTCCCTGATTAATGGCAATATAAAGTGGAGTTTCGTCATGAGACTTTTGATTGATATTGATATTTTGATAGGAAAGAATTTTTTTGACGAGAGGTAAAGATCCACCCATTACCGCGGAATAAAGCGCATTTTGTCCATTACTTCCTACAATACTAGGATCAACCTTACGATCCAACAACGCCTCGACAAGTTCAATTTGTTTATTTTGTAGTGCCATCATGAGAGGCGTTTTAGGATAAGTTTCTTTTGTCCATTGATTTGGATCGGCTTTATGATTTAATAATAGCAATGCTAATGCTGTGTTTCCATTTTTCTCCGCATCGACAAGGAATGCTTCGCCCATTTCATTTTTTTCATTAGGATTTGCACCATTTTTTAAATATTTTTCGACAATTTCTAATGCATTATTTTCTAATGCGGCCTTATATAACTGCGGTAATTCAAATCCTGCAATTCCTAGCGCCAAAATTAATTTTGAAGTAAGGCGTGACGGAATTTTTTGGAGAAATTCTCCTAATTCTGATTCTGTATAATCGGTTTCAATTTCAGTAAAAAAATTGTCAGTAGTGTTATTACTAAAACTTAATATAGTTTTATAAGAGTCTTTTGACATGATGATTTTTTCTGTTGTAATCGTATTTTGAAGGTA
>JABDEN010000056.1 GCA_013287025.1 Gammaproteobacteria bacterium
AAATTAAAAACACTTGTATGCTCAAATCATAAAGCTATTGTGTTTTCGCAATTCACCGCATTACTTAAACTTTTTCGAAAATTGCTTGATAATTTGGGAATTCCCTACGAATATCTTGATGGTCAATCCCAAAATCGCATGGAAATCGTAGCGCGTTTTCAAGAAAATCAGGAGATTCCTATTATGCTTGCTGGAATAAAAACGGGGGGGATTGGGACTTAATCTGACTGCTGCCGATTATTGTTTTATTTTAGATCCCTGGTGGAATCCAGCGATTGAACAACAGGCAGTAGATCGAATACACCGAATTGGACAAGAAAAAGCTGTTCATATCTATCGAATAGTATCTCAAAACACAGTAGAAGAAAAAATGCTTCTACTTAAAGAAAAAAAGCAAAAAATTGCAGACCAACTGATGACGGCTGACCAATCTTTTCTTGAACAACTCAGTTATGAAGATTTCCAATTTTTATTTCAATAGTAAATGAAGCGGTGTAAGGTTTTTCGCGCGGCTACATATTTGATCATAGAATCACTGCCGAGTTAATTAGCGATAGTCAAAAAAAGAAAGCGCTTTTGGAAGATAAAGAGTTTGACGATCATTTAATTAACATAAATTCTAAATTTGATTAATATACGCCCCTTATCGTCCGTCAGATTATTTAATAAAGGCTCATATGCAAGACAGGCACTACAAATTATTAGAAGAAGGACACTTAGAAGAAGCTAAAGGGACTGGGCAATTCAGACTTATTGAGGAGTTGCCCGCTGCTTTGGTGCATTACCAAGTAATGTCCTACCTTACAATCAATGAAGCCATCCGTCTCGGTACAAGAAGTAGTAAAACCATCTTAGAGCCTTTTATAGCCTATATTAATCCTATATCATCTTATAGCTACTATTACAGCGCTGCTTTAGATTGTTCATCTCGTGTGTTTGGGCCTCTTCTAAGTTTCGCTGCATGCAGTGTGCCATTCGCTATGGTTGGTTCAATTTTTTATGGTTATTCTCAGTGGACAGCAGAAGAAAATATGTATCGATCTTTAGAAAGGGATTTTGAAAATACTTTTTTAAATTCCACTAGCTGCCTCAGTTGGATTTCTGAAACTTTCAATAAGGCTTGCAACGCGACAATAGCTTGTAATTTCGCAACAGTTTGTAATTATCAAAATGTCACCAATGCTTGTTCAACGATAGCCGATTCATTGGTTCAATCAAGTTGTAATATTGATTATTATAATTTTTGGCTAACTTCTTTTGGAGTATTCTCTATTCCTAGCTTTGGTTGTTGCGCAGTTGGCGCAGGTATTTATAAAAACATATTTCATCCAACAATGGAGAATAATAATTCTGAAGAGCTAAAGGATAAGGAATTACCTGCCCAAGTGAAGATTGATAATCCTAAAGAGTCGCAGTATAAAAAATTACCTGTTAAGTATATAGGAATGAGTTCACTGCTGTTTAAGGAAATGCGTGAAAACAAGTCGTCTTCTAGTAAACAGTCAGAGAGTTTATCACCCCGCGCCCAAAACAGTCAATAATGAGTACCTTCGGTGTCGTAACTGGATGAAAATGTCCCCTTAAAAACTGAATAGAAATGTCCCCTAAAATACCTGATGTCAGTCAATGACATACAGGGAGATAAACTGAATGGGGCATTTAATCATGAGTGAAAAAGAACGTTTACGTAAAGCGCTAATGGAAATGGTCTATCAAGGGAAGCTCGAATTAAATCAGGCGGCAAAGCAATGTCAAATAAGCTATCGTCATGCTAAGCGTGTATATCGAGCTTATAAAGAGAAAGGCGATGCAGGATTAGTCCACCAAGGCCGGGGGCAAACATCGAATCGAAGACACCCACATCGTGATGCTATTATAACAACCTATAAAGAAAAATATGAAGGGTTTGGTCCAACGCTTGCGGCAGAAAAAATGGGGGAAGAAGATAATCTTTTTGTTAATCACGATACGTTGAGAGGTTGGTTACTTGAAGAAAAATTATGGATTAAACAGCGTAAACGTTCTTCTTATCGTAGAAAACGAGAACGTCGAGCACAATTTGGAGAGTTAGTTCAAATAGATGGTTCTATCCATGATTGGTTAAGTGAAGGTCGAAATAGTTGTTTAATCAACCTGGTTGATGACGCAACCGGAAAAACTCATGCTTATCTTGATACAGGTGAAACTACGCGTGGGGTTTTTATGGCAATTTGGCAATGGATAGAAAGATATGGTATTCCACTAGCATTTTATGTTGATTTAAAAAATGTATACATTGGGAAAAAAGATTTTAGTCACTTACAAAAAGCCTGTAAAAAACTAGGTATTATTATCATCAAGGCATATTCACCGCAAGCAAAAGGACGAGTTGAACGAAGTCATGGTGTTTATCAAGATAGATTTATTAAAGAATTAAAGTTAAAACAAATTAAAACAATAACCGAAGGCAATGCGCTTTTACAAAATGGTTTTATTGAGAAATTAAATAATAAATTTGAAAAAATTCCTCGGAATAATCAATCGGCACATGTGCCCTTATTGGATCAAGACTTAAATCAAATATTATGCTGGGAATATACGAGAACGGTACGGAATGATTGGACGTTTTCATTTATGAGTTATTGTTATCAGATTGAGAAGATCAGTGGACCCATTATAAAACCAAATAATAAAATTTTAGTAAAACGACATTTGGATGGCTCAACAACAGCATGGTATCAAAATCAACAATTAATAATACAGAAAATAGCACGACAACCAGAAGCTTTATCAAAACAAAAAGCAGATATTATCCCAATGAGCGCTAGTGCTGCGGGTAAACGAGGTAGAAATCATTCGCCTTGGAAAAAATTTAATCCTAACTGGTTAAAAAAAACGGGTACTTAATAAAGAAAACACCTCTTAATTGAGGTGTATACTTAAAATACATAGGGGACATTTCTATTTAGTTAAAAAGGGGGACATTTCTAAATAGTTTTAACATAATGAGTACCTTCGGTACAAAATTTAAGCTTCAGGTGGAAAATGAACTCCACCTAAAACTTAACGCTACCAAACAAAACTTCGTTTAGCGGTATCCAACCGTTTAAGGAAGTTTTGATTACATCCCCATGTCTCTTAATCTCAAAACTCGGCTTTATTTAAAAATTACGTATTGTTTCTCTGTCTATTTTTTGATTACTATCGATAATCATGCTTATGGAAATAATGAAATTGCGCGTATTTATTATAAATCTAAATAATAAATTACGTAATAATACGTAATATGTAATATATAAAAATAACTAAAAAATTTGCAGTCATTCGTCATCGCGAGGCCGCGTAACGTTTGGCCGTGGCGATCCAGAAAGGCCTATTGGATGCCAGCTAAAAACATCAGAGGTCTCTACACAAGTCAAATAACTCGTCGTCCCGCGGCTTGTCCGCGGGATCCAGAGCAGCATTGCAGGCTTTCTGGATCCCGCGAACAAGTCGCGGGACGACGGTTGTGTAGAGACCTCTGTAAAAACATGCTGGCATGACAGATTATTCAATGCGAGGGGGCGGAGCTAACTACGGTTTAAACCGAGCCGCGATCGTGAGGGAGCGGTTTATTGGAAGTATTGGAATGATTGGCTTCAGTTAATCCCAAATGATGTGCTTATAATGCAATGCGATATTGGTATCTTTGGTAAGTAGTAAATTATGATTTAATTTAGCTGTTGCAACAATCAAGCGATCAAAAGGATCACGGGTCCATTGCAATGGGAGGGCGGCTTCCACGATAGCTTCTAATGGCTCATCAGAAATTTCTAAACCTATTCTTTGCTGAAGGTCTTTTATAATGATTTTACTTTCACGTTTAATACGCTTGATTTCAAATAAATATTGCAACTCTAGCTGAACCATTGGTGAAATGATAAGATCATTTTCTTCTAATTGTTGTTTAGCAAAATCAGGGAATCGATCAAGTAATCCTTCATATAGCCATAAAGCTACATGCGTATCTAAATATATCATCGATGATCATCCTTCCATTCTGAAGACCAATCAAGATGAACAAAATCATCTGGATGACCAATGATGGTACCGGGATGAGCTTTCAAATTTGCTAACTTTGATTTTTTTTGAATAGGAACAATTTTGACTCTTTTCCCGTCCCTTTCAATCTCAATAGGAATACCTGTTTTTATTACCTGATCAACAATTTTATATAAATCAGCGCGCAGCTTAGTCAAAGAAATTGGCATAACAACCTCGAATTTATTACGTACGTGTTTATTATATCATGCGTACGTACATACAACAAGTATGCTAATAGATTTCTAGCTTTGAATGGTGAGACCAAGAAAGTTTTTTATCTTTTAAAAATAGCTTTAGCCTGGTTGATTTTATCTTCTTCGCTTATATCCGTAGCGGCGAGGTTTGTAAATGCGGAGATGTACTGAACAGTTTGTTTGTTCGCTGTAAACAAGGTCAAATTATCCGTTAAAGGAATGCCTTTATCCAAGACAAGAGGAGCTGGTTCATCCGCGCATTGATCTTCCTTCTTTCCCTTGTCAAAGGCAAATTCAAAAATGAGGTTACGCATATTTTTAAAATCTCCCTTGCGTAGGTTTTTAACCGCTGAGGTTGCTTTAGCATGGGTACCCATTAAAAATGCGTGTTCTTTATTGATAACTTGATTGTTTTCTTTTACTAATTCTTTATGGGCGACGTCAGCGAGGCGCCCAGCTTCATCATCCATAACAACCAATGCTACGGGTTCCAATGCTTGTTTCACTGCAGAAATAATGAACTTTATTGGGTTATAGATACAATTTTCTAAAATTTTATACGGTATATCGGTGATCATGCTAACAAGACCCACGCCAACACGAGCAGGTAAAAATGCAAGAAAAACAATGAATTTTGGAATAGCTCGCAAACTGCTTGTATAGTCACCCTTATTGGCACCAATTTCAAGTAATCGATATAATACTTTTTCTACAAAAAAGAGAAGCTCTTCAAGTAATCTCACTGGATTTAACAAGTTCTTTAATAAATTGCTTAAAGCTCTAGGTCTCAAAGATACTCTTCTGGCTTGATCCATAAAAAGAATGTCTATTACTACGGGGAAAAGAGTAGCCAATCGACCCATAGAATTTTTGTTATTTTTGACTACACCGCGCAAATCTATTGTTTCATTAAGCGTCCTCCATAAGGGGCCTAAGGTCAAAAAATCCAATATAGGACCACGTATGGATGTCTTTGCTGCGAGTTTATCAAATAAATGAACAGAGCCTTCATGACTTATATCTGAAATGTTATGAAATGAATTCTCTAACTCAACCCTTGCTGCTGGAAGTTCGCTTTTTATTTTCTCTGCTAAGATACTTCGCGCTTTAAAAGCCGATGTTCCGGGAATAAAAGAGGCAAAAAAACCAAAGCCTAAATATTTGCGAATTTCGTAAGTGAAGAAAGCACACAAAACCTCTAATTCCCTCATTTCTGCGTCACCAATTAGAGGCCTGGATTGATGAAGTTTTGATAGGGTCGAAACTGTGCTTATAGGAAATAAAAAACTCATTATTTGCTCACAAGTATCAAAAATATTCAATAATATGATGGTAACATCAATGGGTTATCAATTCAATGAGTGTTTATCGTGCAACTTTATTTTCTTTAATTTTTTTCTGCTCAGCCTTTTCCAAGGCTTGTGTAGTGAGTCTTTTAAAAAATAAAGCATGTTTCGAACCGAGGCTACAAGGTACGCTTTGTTTGGTTACAACACTCATTGCCTGTAATACTTCCGAAGGTTTAGTCTTGCATAACGACTGGTCTGCGACAAAATCAAAAACGACATCAAATAAAACGGTTGGTAATCTTAAAAAAATACTTCTATGCGTATTTAAAATGTATTGAATCATTTTTGCAACTTCTTCGACGTGCAGAACTTCGTAATACATAACATCTTTTTTTTGCAAAAATTGCCCGCGACTTTCGGCAAGAACCTTAAATTCTTCTTTCTCGATAATGCTCTTCACTGTTTCTGGACAGTCGTCTTTGGTATCCATTGTCTTTTCAAATTCTGCAGCATCACAATGTGCTGCAATGCAAGACAGTAATGCAACCTGATCAGGAGAAGTTTGTTTAGCCCAGGTAGCCACCGACTTTGAAAAAAAGCCAACATCAAAGATCGCCATCGCCAACCATGTTAATTTTTTCTCTACAATGTACATTGACAATGAGATTTGATAATTCATATCATGCATTGCCCATAGAACGAGCGCCTCATTTTTTTCTTTTCCATTTTGAGTACATAGATCAAATACGCGCATTTCTACGCTAGCGTTATTTGGTATAGTTATACTCCCTTTATGATCGAGCAACACTCGGGCTGTTTTAGTATGTTGACGGTAGATTGTCTGCGTCAGAGGAGTTCCTCCAGGCGTTCCGCCTATGAAAATTTGATTGACTGCTACGTCTTTCCTATTTAATAAAATACGAGCCATTTCCGTTCTACCACAACGCGCGACAGTGTGTAGTGGATATTCGCCCTCATTATTAGTGATATTGATATCCGCTTTTAATTCAAGTAATGTTTGAAATTCTTCCGGAAAATAATATTCAATGCTATCACTTAATGCTGTTTGACCATCTTTCTTTGATTTTTGATTGATATCCACGCCAAGTACATTTACTAAATATTCTAATGTTTTACGGCTATTCGCAATATGAATTGGATACTTACCGTATTTGTTAGGCGATTGATAGTCTGCTTTTAATTCAACTAATTTTTCTAGCACCCGTATGGATTTATTTCGTAATCCAATATGAAAAGCGGTTTCTCCATCGTGATCCTTTGAATTAACATCTATTTTTTTTTCTTCCACTAAATATTCGAGCATTTCAGGTAAATTAAACTTCGCTGCGAGGTGTACTCCATTCTGCCCATGAGAAGTCTGTAACTCATGATGATTTAATTTCTCAATCAAAAAGAGGAACATCTCCATTTGGTTTTTTCTTTTAATATAGTTAAGTGAGGTGGCACCTTTTAGATTTCGTAATTGATGATCTGCCTTAAGTTCCAAAAGTGTTTTTACGGTTTCTAATTGATTATAAAGGACCGCGAGCTGGAATGGCGTAGACCCATATGGATCCACCGTTCTTTGGTTGACATCCGCCTTGCATTCATCGATCAAATATTTAACGGTCAGAGGATATTCTACCGCTAAATGCAGCGGAAATTGTCCATTAGCATCAGCCGATGTCGTGTCTGCCCCACGTGCCATTAATTCTTTTAAAATGGAAATATGGTCATTACGCGCGGCATTGGCGAATGGCGTTCTTTTGTTAACGGTGGTTGATCGGAGATTAATATCAATAGATATTTCTGTGATGAAAAAAAGAAAAATTTCATGGAATCCCTTCAATATTACCTCATGCAACAACAAAGACGCTTCATTTGATGCAGGATCTAGGGGAGTCTTTTTCAATTCTTCTTTTAGACGGGTAATTTTATTGGATTCAGATGTATCTTCGACGACTATTTCCATTAACATGCTAGAAGGCTTTGTATTTGAATGAAGCATAAATTCTCGTTTTATTAGCAATGATGTTGTATTTTGCGCGAATATACCGAGAGAGAATCGTTATTACAAGCACTAAAAAGTACACTATTATGATTACGTATGCTAATATGACTGATCGGAATAAAGAGCGTCGGGCTCGTAATTGACGCTTACATTCTAAAAATTTCAAAGATGACAGATTTGTAATCTTTTTGTCATTTTAAAGAAAGCAATTGCCAGGTATTCTAGAGCTTTAGTGATGATATTCCATGAAAAACTCCAATTATTTAAAAATTATCATTATTATCTGTTTAATATCTTCGCTCGCAAGATTTGTGCTGGATTGTTATCTCCCCTCCCTACCCGCTATTGCATCAGTACGAAATACTGGTGAGCAATATGCACAATTTACGCTCACTATTTATTTATTAGGATTTAGTATTTCACAATTATTTTATGGGCCCATATCGGATGTATATGGTCGAAAAAAGGTCATATTGTTAGGGCTAATCATTTTCGCCATCGGTAATCTTTTATGTACCATATGTCATTCAAAAGATTTGCTTGTACTGGGAAGGTTAATTGCGGGTATTGGAGCAGGCGCATGCGGTGTTTTAAATCGGGCGATCGCCAATGACTGTTTTACCGGGGAAGAGTTTGCAAAGGTATGGTCTTACACAACTAATACCTTAGTCATTACGCTATGCGTTGCCCCGGTTATCGGTGGCTATATAGAAGAAATTGCCGGCTGGCGCGGAAATTTTGCTTTATCCACTTTATTGGTGATACTCACTTTATTTACGTTAATGACATTTTTACCTGAAACGCATCGTAATTTGTTAAGCGAAAACAAAACCATAAAGGTAAAAAAGATTCTAAAAGATTATTGTACTATTATAACAACACGCGAATTTATACTCGGCAGTCTTTGTTATGCGTTTGCATTTGCGGGACTCATTGCCTATTTTCAAGTTAGCCCTATTCTATTTATCGAACATCTACATCTAACACCCTTTCGCTATGGTTTGTGTGCTGCAATTATTGCATTAAATTATCTAGCGGGAGGAATGATTGTTAATCGATTTGTTAAACGATTAGGGACTAAAAAATTATTATGTATCGGTATATTTTTATTAATTATCGGTGGTATAAGCTTATTAATTACGAGTGTTAATCAGAATGTAACTATATTTGCTATTCTCTTCTCATCATCGATTTACGTGATCGGCGCACGAATCGTCATCCCCAATGCCATCGCGGGTTCAATGAAAAATCTAAGTCATTTAAACGGTAGTACTTCAGCAGTGCTTGGCTTTGTTCAAATGGCAATTTCGTCCCTCGTTAGTCTCTTACTTTCACTATTTGATAATACAAGCTCCATTCCATTAAGCGGATTTTTATTATTATTAGGATTGCTTAGTTTATCCGTTTTATATTTCACAAGAAAAATGCGGGATGCCATCTAAAGCGTGTTCCTTAGTGCCCGTTGAGAGGCCAGTGTCATGCCAGCATGTTTTAAGCTGGCATCCAAGCGGCACTGCTAAATGCCAACTGGATGCCACCTCTCGCTACGCTCGGCTGGCATGACAGCCAAACAAGCGCATTGCTATCTTTTTTAAAAATGTTAAAATTTTAAAAATAATAATAATAATAAAAAGGAATGAAACAATGAAAAGCCATGACGCCAAAAAATTCCCGCATTTAGAACGTATTTTGCCTCCATCTCATGCAATTGTACGTGAGAATAAAATTAGTATTCATCCAGAAAAATTTATCCAATGGTTACGTGAAGAAATAAATCCGAATCATTCCAATTTCCAACAATTAATAAATACCATGGAAAAAATTCGAATGGCGGTGCAATCGAATCTTGGATTGAGCGCGATCGTTCGTGACAAACATGAATCCAACCACCCTATTTGGATTAAAAAAGGTGAGCCACATTTTCCGGACGTTCAGTATGGAAAAATCAAATCAGAAAATATCTTATATTGTTCATTAAAAAATACGTCAAAATCTGCGCCCAAAGTACAAATAATGAAAGATGATTCTGACAGTGAAGAATTATCAATACTTTTTCAAACAAAGTTCCGAAGTTTTAGTTTACACATTCAAAAAAATGGAAAAGTCACTTCCTCACTTACCCTTAATTGGGAGGCAATCTACGAAGATTTAGCCCCTTTCAAAGAAGGTGAAATTGAACCACTTCGGTCCTTTACTCCCTGGCAACGACACTCTGAAGCAAATTTTTTTAATGGTCGCTCGACTGCTAAAATTCTTAC